>QMMV01000267.1 GCA_003647435.1 Deltaproteobacteria bacterium
AGACTACGATTTTTCGGGTCCGAGACAAGCAGTGCCTCGTAGGTTTTGAGGGCAAAGGGTAGGGCTTCGCGAATTAATTCGGGGTCATTGTCCTGCGAGAATACATTCGATCCCGATGTACCTGAAAAGACGTCCGCAATGTGGTGGGTAGCAGCCCGGCGTAGCACTCCGCACCCGGTTGCCAGCAGCAATATGAAACAGAATATAAGGCTATAACCCGCTGGTAAGAGGAGATTTCTAAGAGATGCTAAAATCATTGGTAAGACTTTAACTCTTTTCAAAAAAATAGCCCCGGATGTTTGCAAAACCTGTACTGCTACAAATCATCGAACTTATCCTGACATGAGAAGCAATAAAATGCAAGACAAAGAGCTCAGATTATGAGTGGGAGATCCCCTCGTGGCAGGACGAAATGGTTACGCGGAGCCTTGTGAGGTTGTTGTTTGGTACGCCTGGCAGGATTCGAACCTGCGACCTACGGATTAGAAGTCCGTTGCTCTGTCCGGCTGAGCTACAGGCGCTCATTCTCTGCGAGGAAGGGCATTTTCAGCATACCACACAGTTATATCACTGTCCATAAGAATATAAATCATAAATCGGGATAACAGCCTTGCTAAACAAATGACTGTCTGGTATTTTAGATATAATACGTAGCTATTCAGCCACAGATTCACCCCAGTACCATCTGCCGGAGCTACCCCGGTGAAATGCGCTACGCTCCTCATTGGCATGAATTTCACAGGGCACAGCGGGGCAGGCACAGATGAACGCAGATAGGTTTAAATACAAAGAAATCACAGATATTATTCTTAGAAGTTCTGTAACTATACAGGTTTAACGTTCCCCGACAGGTCGGGGTTCAAGGTTAAACTGACGAAAATTTAACGATTTAGCACAAGGCAGGCAATCCCGATTTCATCGGAAAACTATCAAACGGTAAACCGTTGAACCGTGAACCTGAAAACCTGAGTGGGTATTAAACGTTTTATGAAAAACAAGAAAAAAACTTCCAAGAAGGGAAAGAATGGTAGCAAGGAGACATCGGCACAACAACCGTTGTCCTTCCAGCCCCTGCAGCCTGCGCCCGAGTCTTCCCTGGCCAAATATGATCCATTGCAGCGGTACATGTGGGAGATCGGTCGTTATGAACTACTTACAAGCGAGGAAGAAAAGGAACTTGCCTTGCGGGTCAGGGAGTACGGGGATACCAATGCAGCTTACAGGCTGATAACTGCTAATCTGAGACTTGTAGTCAAAATAGCCATGGAATTCCAGCGGGTGTGGATGCAAAACCTGCTCGATTTGATTCAGGAAGGCAATATTGGCCTTATCCACGCGGTCCGTAAGTTTGACCCCTACAAAGGGGTTCGATTCTCGTACTACGCTTCCTTCTGGATCAAAGCTTATATCCTGAAATTTATTATGGAAAACTGGCGATTGGTCAAGATTGGTACCACCCAGGCACAGCGGAAGTTGTTTTTCAGGCTCAAGAAGGAAAAACAGAAACTCATATCAGAGGGGTTTGAGCCAGCGCCGAGATTGCTCTCAGAGAGACTGGGGGTTACTGAGCAGGAAATTACCAAGATGGACGAACGTCTTGACGCATGGGAGGAATCACTGGACGCACCTGTAAAGGAAGGATCTAACACTGAGCGAATAGCATTCATGCCCACGTCTCAGGTATCTGCTGAAACACAGGTAGCGAGGAAAGAAATAGAGGCAATCATTCATGAAAAACTCGCCTCATTTAAGGCGAGACTAAACGAAAGGGAACTCGACATCCTTGAAAATCGCATTCTATCCGATACCCCTGCAACGCTTAGAGAAATAGGTGAGCGATATGGTATTTCAAGAGAGAGAGTACGTCAGATTGAAAACGCGATGATAGCGAAGATGAAAGCGTACTTTAAAAGTAAGATACCAGACTTTGATTCATTCGTTGGAGGGGTCAGCGAGAAGTAAAACAGAGACGGGGAAAAGCGTGATTTGCAAGATGGTTAAGAAAGTTATTGCTGCTGCCATGGTGCTCAGCTTGTTGGCCTGCACCGTGCCTCAAAAGAGTCTACGTAAGGAGGGAACAACCTCCGGGACAGCGGGCGAAGATGTTGGGCCATATTATTACTATACTGAATCGTACTTGCTGAAGAAGCGAGGTGACACCCAGCAGGCAATAAGAATGTTGAGGAAAGCGATAGCAAAGGACCAAGGCTCAATATTTTTAAAGACTGAGCTTGCAAGACTATATCTTCAACATCGCGATGAACAGGCCGCATTGAAAATTGTAGAGGAAATCATAAAAACGCATCCTGAACATGTCCCTTCAATAATTATGCTCGGGAGCATTCATGCCACTTTGAATCATCATGCTGAAGCAGTCAAGGCGTATAAAAAGGCTCTAACGCTTGAACCAGGATCAGAGCAGATTTATCTCCTGTTGGGTTCAGAGTATGTCAGGGGCAGGGAATTAGAGAAGGCCATGAAGCTGTATCAGGAGCTCACGAGGATAAGCCCTGCGCTGTTCGCGGGATATTTTTACCTGGGATCAGTATCCAGCATGTTGAAACAGTATGACACAGCAGAGGCCGCTTTCCTGAAATGCCTTGAACTGAGGCCAGATTATGAAAAAACCTTCTTTGAGCTTATTCCTATTTATGAAGCTACCGGAAGAGATGAAAAGGTAATCGATACCTATAAGAAGATTCTTGACAGAAATCCGGCGGATATTAAGGCGGCAATTGGTCTCGGGCGTTTTTATCTCAAAACGGGTCAAAAAAACAAGGCTGAAGATGTTTTTAACAGTTTAGAGCAAGTGGTCCAGTCAAACCCCGTGGTCCTTGAACAGATTGCCCTCATATACCTGGACCAGAAAGAATACCAGAAGGGAGCCGATATACTGGAAAGATTACTTAAAGAGGATCCCAACAATCCAGAGATTCGCTACTTTCTTGGGATGGCTTTGGAAGAATTACAAAAAACAGATGAAGCGATTGCCATGTTTGAAGGTGTGCCTTATGGCAGCGATTATCATCGCAGTGCAATAGTTCATCTTGCATCAATTTACCAGGAGAAGGGGGACACAGAAAAGGCACTGGGGTTGATGAAACAGGCTATTGACAAGGACCCCAACGATCCCGATCTTTATTTGTTCCTCGGTGCAATCTACGAAGAGGCACAATCATATAACGATGCCATAAAGACTCTCAAAAAAGGTCTCGAATTGAAACCCGACTATGTGAGGCTCCATTTTCGACTTGGTGTAGTCTATGACAAGGCTCACGACACAGAGCAATGCATTAGGGAGATGAAGACAGTTATCAAGGCAAATCCAACCCATGTCGAAGCCCTAAACTACCTGGGCTATACCTATGCGGAACATGGCATAAATCTGGATGAAGCAGAGGAATTGATCAAAAGAGCCATGAAGAACAAGCCGGATGATGGCTATATCACTGACAGCCTTGGTTGGGTATATTATAAAAAGGGGCTTTACAGAAAGGCGCTCATGCTCCTTCTGGAAGCAAGCAGGCTGGTCCCTGATGATCCGACTATACTGGAACATGTAGGCGATGCCTATGTAAAGTTAAATGAACCCAAGAATGGGCTAAAATACTACAAGAAGGCTGCAGAGAAAAAGAAAAAAGATAAAGTCCAGCTTGAACAAAAAATAGAATCTCTCGAGAGGCTGCTTGGCCAGGATACCTAAGCATATTTTCCCTGCTGCTGCTGTTGTTTTCCTCTTCTGTTTCTGCGGTTGTGCTACCTTATTTAAAGCCGCTGTGCCCGCATCCGGCCTGAACGCCAGCCGTCTGATTGCATCTGTAAAGCAACGCAGAGATGAGGTGATAAGTTTCAAGGGGATCGGCAGGCTCGAAATAGCGGCCGATGGCAACAAGCAAACCACCCGTATGGTCTGGAT
>QMMV01000268.1 GCA_003647435.1 Deltaproteobacteria bacterium
CTATTGTTCAAAAGAGTTGAAATGCTACCATTATTTCCTGTTGTTGTCAAAAGCTTGGCAAGGGAAGCGGTGCAGGGCTGCAACCGATTAACCGTGAATCTCTGAACTTAGGTATCAGTTTAGCTTTTTGAAAATATTATTGCGGACAGGCCATCCGATTGGAGACCGTCTCAAACTCAGACAGTGAGCCAGTCTCCAATCGGATGGCCTGTCCGCTCCGTATGTCTCTTTTTTAAAAGAGCTAAAGTGTTACGAACTTAGAACCTCAACAGTTGTTTCTGGAAAATCTTCTGTTGACAGTAATGGCATATTCTATATACTAAAAGCAATCCTGGTTCAGTCTTGAGGAGCTTGTAAAAAGCCCCACCCAAGCTGTCATATTCGTATCAGTCTATATTTTTGTAAATATTATTGGGGATGGTCTATCCGTTCCGTATGTCTGTTTTTTAAAAGAGCTAAAGTGTTACTCATATTCTCATTTCGATCGAGGAAAAATCCTCACGGGATCAAGCGAACAGAAAGATAAAGATACAAATAAAAAGGAGGTAAGGTAATATGCGTATTGCGTTAGCTACTGATGACAACCATGGCCTGGATGCTGTATTAAGTTACCACTTCGGTCGGTGTCCCTACTACACGCTTGTCGATGTAGAGGACAAAGAGATCAAAGATGTAAAGTCCGTTTCTAATCCCTTTTTTGGAAGTCACGGGAACCCGGGCGAAGTCCCTTCTTTTATTCGCAGCCAGGGTGCCGATGTGATCATTGCCGGAGGTATGGGTGGCCGTGCTATTTCCTTTTTTCGGGAGTTCGGCATGGAAACCGTCACAGGGGCAAGTGGCAAGGTAAAGGATGTAGTGGAAGCATATCTTGGTAAAAAGATTAAAGGAGCAGAACCCTGCGGGGAAGGCGGTCAGCCTCAGGTTCCTCCACCTGGTGAGTTCGAGGGTGATGACATTTCAAGATTAAAGGAAGAGATGGTTGCCCTCAGGAGGCAGTTGGCTGATGCCCAGGAAAAGTTAGCAAAGCTGGAAAGAGGGGAACGGGGGGCGGAATAACGAACATGGTAGTTTTGCCCGGATCCCAGCCCACGCCGGCATAACGTGAAACCCGGCTGACCGTCATTTCCGGGAAGGCGGATGCTGTTTTCAAGGCGTAAGCCGCAATCGAGCCTGCATGTAATCTATCTTCTGCGGAAATCGCTCGCTAATCTCACGACCTCGCAGAACTGCTTGTTTGGCTTAGTAGCATCCCAGGACCTTCAAGTAATCCGTCTTTTTCTGCAAGAGCTTCAGTATGGGCTTGAATGAATCAGACTCCACATCTGCTTCGATGTCTACGTAGAACATATACTCCCAGGGCTTTCCGTGGATGGGACGCGATTCCAGCTTTACCAGGTTAATGCCCCGCTCGGCAAAAACCTTCAAGGTTTCGTATAGGGCTCCAGGGCGGTTCCCTGTCGAATAAATCAGTGATGACTTGTTCTTCGGGCCGTTTTTCAGCGGCTTGTTTCCTATAACCGCAAATCTCGTATAGTTCCTGGGGTTAGTTTCGATTCCTTCCTCTATTACTTCCATGCCATGAATCTCTGCCGCTTCCTTGCCGGCAATGGCGGCATCGGCCGGTGTTCCTTTTTCTTTAATCTGTTTAACAGCCCTTGCCGTGTTGCTGACAGAAACCAATTCCCAGTTGTCGTGGCTGTTCAGGAACTGTTGACACTGCTGAAACACCTGTGGATGGGAATAGACGCGCTTGATGTTTTCCATCCTTGTACCGGGATGTCCGATCAGATGGTGCATGATCCGAAGCTTGATTTCACCTATAATCTTCAAGTTATATTCTAACAGAAGATCATAATTTTCATGTATGCTGCCGGCGAGTGAATTCTCTAAAGGTATTACGCCGAAATCAACCTCCCCTTGCTTGACCGCTTCGAAGATTGCCTTGAATGAAGACATGGGCACAGGGGTTATCTTTGTGCCGAAATACTGTGTGCAGGCCTTGTGGCTGAAAGTACCTATTTCTCCCAAAAATGCAGTTCTTCTATCTGCATGGCCTGGTGCTGCCGGCATTTCATCCACTGCTTTAGCCTTGTCGAGGTAATCAAAGTCGAGTTGCTTTCCCACAACAGGAGCAATTACGTAAATATTTCTCATGAGTCGAGCAAACTGTTTGGGATAGAGACTTTGTGGACCATCAGAAAGGGCGTTGTCCGGATCATGGTGAACCTCGATCATCAGGCCGTCTGCGCCCGCAGCAATAGCTGCCCTGGCCATGGGGGGCACCTTTTCCCGAATGCCGGTGGCGTGGCTCGGGTCAATTATTATGGGAAGGTGAGTCAAGTTTTTGATCACAGGGATAGCTGATAGATCAAGGGTGTTGCGGGTATAGGGCTCAAAGGTTCGGATGCCCCGCTCGCAAAGGCATACCAGGTCGTTTCCTTCAGAAAGGACATATTCTGCAGACATCAGCCATTCCTCGATTGTAGCAGAAAGCCCCCTTTTCAACAGAACCGGTTTTCCCATCCGACCAACACACTTTAGAAGCTCATAGTTTTGCATATTTCGTGCGCCGATCTGCACAACATCCACATACTTCATCATCATATCCGCCTGGGCTGGTGATGTCATTTCGGTTACTACCCCAAGGCCTACTTCCTCCCTTACCTCGGCGAGTATCTTTAATGCCTCTTCACCCAATCCCTGAAAGCTGTACGGAGATGTCCTCGGTTTAAACGCCCCCCCGCGAAATAGAACGGCACCATACCTTCTGACTTCCTGCGCAATAGTCATAGCCTGATCTCTACTTTCGATCGCACAGGGGCCGGCAATAACAACGATGCGCTCGGCGCCGACGACGACATCCCCTACCTGGATGAGAGTGTCTTCTGGATGCATTTGTCTGCTTACCAGTTTGAAAGATGTCGATACAGGGGTGACCTTTACCACACCAGGAAGCCGGCGGAAAAAATCAACATCATGGGCAGGTTTTCCGGCTGACCCTATGATGCATTGTTCATTTGAGGATATCTCACGGACAATGCATCCTTCCCTACGAAGTATGCTTCGAATACTGTTCTTTTTTTCTTCTGTAATCCCCTTTTCAAGGACTAAAATCATGGCGGACACCTCCTAATAGAAAAGCCCCGAGAATCTGCTCCTCGGGGCTTTCTGCAAAATGTCTTTAAGTCCCGGGCAGACCCGCCTTTGGTCCACCCGGGGTATCCTGTCTTTTGGTTATAATACGACCGGGTGGACGCACCTAAATATAAAAAAGAAGCGCCCCCAGCCTGCTGCTGATCGATTGCCTTTCTTATTCGACTTCAAGATAGATAAATCCTTTTGCTTTTTTCAATCTCTCATAGAGTATCTCTATCAGGTTGTCAACCGTTATTTTTCAATGTGTGATTTCCAAACATTGAAGGAGTTCCGAACTGATTGCAGTAAGCCCTTTGTGCCGTTTGGGGAAAGGCGCCCCGCAAGCGGGGCAAATCTCCCCGTTTTTTGTTTGGTCTTTGATTGCCTGCTCCACCGTTTTTGTCTGCAGTGTCAGAAATTATGCTGTCAATTCAAGAAGATAAGCATCATTTACAGGCTCTTGCAGTGTTGTGGCACAGGGGTTGCCTTATAAAATTGAAGACGCAGCAGGCTTACACTGAAGTTCAGGCCACAGGTTTTACGGAAGATCTTACAATTTTAGTAACACTTTAGCTCTCTTAAAAAACAGACATACGGAGCGGACAGGCCATCCGATTGGAGACCGTCTCAAACTCGAGCCTAACTGAGCGTAAAGAAAAAACAGCGTTTAGAAGTTCAAATAACATCCATTCGCTCACAATATCAGTTATCGTCAAGGGTGAATATCCAGGCTACTGTTTTTTCTCAACGCTCAGTAATGCTCTCAG
>QMMV01000269.1 GCA_003647435.1 Deltaproteobacteria bacterium
AATATTATTGCGGACAGGCCATCCGATTGGAGACCGTCTCAAACTCAGACAGTGAGCCAGTCTCCAATCGGATGGCCTGTCCGCTCCGTATGTCTGTTTTTTAAAAGAGCTAAAGTGTTACGAAACAGCTAAACTGATACGTTTCAATCTATTTTCTTGACCATGATAATGGCGGCTTCGCTTGTTTCCACATAGTACCGGGGGCGCACTGCTACCGGGGAGAAACCTAACTTTTCGTACAGGGATATTGCCGGATAGTTAGAAGGCCGAACTTCAAGGTAAGCTCTTTTCATTCCACGTTTTTTTGCCATGCCGAGGGCATATTGCAACAGAAACCTGGCCACTCCGCGGCGCCTGTATGCCGGATCGACGGCCAGGTTGACCACATGCATCTCCTCACAAGCGAGTCTGAAAAACAAATAGGCAATAAGGCGGTCAGGTTCGCCGGCCCGCTTTTGCCTGACCACCAGATTGTGGGAAGTATCTTCAAGGAGCTCCGTCTCGAAGGAGATTCTGTGCCAAGGAGCCGGAAATGAGACAGCCTCGATTTCAAGCGCACTTTCAATGTCTGCCTGGTACATAGACGCAACATAGCAATGCTCGACTTTCAGTTTCCCTTATTTCCTTTCAATACTCCACTGGCCAACAGGATACTTTTTTTCCCATAATCCTGTAAGCTCTCGGCCAGCTCGCTAAAGTCGATTCCCTTCCGGTTTTTGACGGCTCGGATCAAAACAGGCAAATTTACCCCGGTGAGAACGTCGATGCAACCTTCTTTAAGGAATGAAAGGCTCAGATTGGACGGGGTCCCGCCAAACATATCAGTTAAGATCAGCACACCATCGCCTTGATCAACCAGCTTGATTCCATTGCTAATTTGTCTCCTCAATTCCTCAGCGCTGTTTTTCAGGTCGACAGAAACAGCAGTAACAGCTTCCATAGGTCCTTCCAGTATCGCCTCGGCTGCATCGATAAGAGCCTCTCCTAATCCGGCATGCGTTGCAACAACGATTCCTATCATAAGTTCAATACCTCGAGTTAAAGTCCTTAGTTTTTATGCCAGTTCAATATCTCGATGTGTCAACTGAACAAGACTAATCTTTCCTTTTAGATATTGAAAGATCTTCTCCGCTACCACAATTGATCGATGTCTTCCTCCTGTGCATCCGACTGCAATGGTCAGATACGATTTTCCTTCTTTTTGATAGAGTGGTATCAAAAAGTCAAGAAGCTCAAAATATTTCCTCAAAAAGATTTGAGTTTCATCCGACTGTGTTACAAAGGCCTCCACGCGAGGAGAGGTGCCATCCAATTCTGCCAGTTCAGGTACGAAATAGGGATTAGGCAGAAAACGAACGTCGACTACAAGATCTGCTTCATGCGGAAGTCCATATTTAAAACCAAACGATAGGACGTGAACTTCCGGTTGCCCTGAATGGATTACCTTTTTTACATGCTGTAATATAACAGCCCTGAGCTCGTGAACATTATAATAGGATGTGTCAATGACCTTATCGGCGATCGCCCTGATACCTTTGAGTTCCTCCTTTTCGGCACGTATGCCGTCAGAAAGATTTTTCCCCCTGGCCAGGGGATGACGCCTTCTTGTCTGACTGTAACGCCTTAGAAGTGTTTCTTCCGAGGCCTCAAAAAAAAGAATTTCAAATTGATAACCTTTGCTCCTGATAGTATCCAGCACATCGGCGTAGTTTGAAACAAATCCCTTTTCCCTGATGTCCATAACCAGGGCAAGATTTGATATCTCTGCTGGTTGCCCCATCCGAAGTTGCAAGAATTGCGGTAGGAGAACTACGGGTAAATTATCTACGCAGAAAAACCCAGCGTCTTCGAGTGCTTTAATGGCAGTACTCTTTCCGGAACCTGAAAGCCCGGTAATAATGATGATTTTTTCTTGTTCCAATTATTTTTCAATCACATGCCGTAAATAGCCGAATACCTGGGAAAATTTGGTAACACTCCAGCTCTTTTCAACAATAGACCCGGATGCTTTCAAAAATCTAAACTGATACAACTTATCTTCCGCTGCCTTGGGTTATCAGAAGTCATTATCTTCCTCTGCAATCACCGCGTATAGCTCTTCGGCATCTGCCGCGCTCATCAAACGCTCCCTGAAGGTTGCGTCTTTTAGCAAGTGGCTTAATCGAGCAAGCATTCGGAGATGGGTACCTGCACAATCTTCAGGCGCCAACAGCAGGAAGAAGAGATGAGCAGGCTTGCGGTCTATGGCTTCAAAGTCAACGCCTTTGCGGCTTCGTCCGAAGGCCATGAGCAAGGACTGTATCGATTTTAGTTTGCCGTGAGGGATAGCGATGCCGTCTCCTATGCCGGTGCTGCCCAGGTGCTCTCGCTCCAGTAAGACACGAACCATCTCCTCATGATTCACCCCGGAATCCTTTGCAAGTGGAACAGTCAGTTCTTCCAACACCTGTTTTTTCTCGGTAGCATTTAGTTCAGCAATGATGGCTCCTTCGCTGAGAGCATCCAGGATTCGCATAAAGGTTTGCCTCTACAAAGCAGGTTCAATCAAGCCGTAGTTACCATCTTTGAGGCGATACAGAACGTTAACCTGTTGGGTTTGGGAATTGGTAAAGACCAAAAAATTATCTTTCACCAACCGCATTTGCAAAATCGCTTCATTTATATCCATAGGCTTGTAATCAATAGTCTTGGTTCTTACGATTTGTGGATTTGCTTCCAGGGACAGCTCTTCCGATGATGGCACGGATAACTCTTCGCGCGGATAGGCCTTGGATCTGGCTGCTGTTGATCGGCGTTTCTTGAATCTCTTCTTGTTTTTCTTGATCTGTTTCTCAAGTTTGTCCAGAGCCATGTCTATGGCTGAATACATGTCAGAGGTTTCCTCGTGAGCATTAATCATGAAGCCATCTCCGCTGACGCTTATCTCGGCGATATGGCGGAATTTTTCCACGCTCAGCACAACCTTGGCTATCGCGGAACCATCCAGGTATCTATCAAATCGATCAAGTTTCTCAAAGGCATATTCTTTCAAGGGCCCTGACGGGTCAAGGTTGATAAAAGTTACTGATTTTTGCATGTCGATGAACCTCCCTGTATGATCACCTTCTTCCGCTTGTTGGATGGTAACAGACCTAACATTTCCCTATACTTGGCTACAGTCCTCCGTGCTACATTAATATTTGAAGCTCGCAGGATTTCAACCAGTTTACTGTCAGAATATGGTTTCGCGGGGTTTTCTCTCTGGACGATTTGACGAATTTTTTCCTTAACACTTGCCGATGCAATAGGCTGACCATGAACTCGGTTTATGGAACTGTTAAAGAAGAACTTCAGTTCAAAAATCCCCTGCGGCGTGTGTGCGTACTTATTGGTGGTAACGCGGCTTACAGTGGATTCATGCATTCCGATGTCCTCAGCCACATCGCGCAATACCATTGGCCTTAGGTGTGTAATCCCTTTTTCAAAAAAATCCCTTTGGAAACGAACAATGCTTTCAACAACCTTGTAAATGGTTCTCTGGCGCTGGTGGATGCTGCGAATCAACCAGACTGCAGAACGTAGTTTATCCTGTATGTATTCCTTTGTGCGATTGGAAAATGCTTTCCCGCTCTTTAAGGCCTCTCTGTAAAAGGAGCTTACCCTTAACTTGGGCATGCCATCTTCGTTTAAAACAATAACGAATTCATCTCCGGCCTTATAGATAAAAACATCGGGGCTAATATACTGAGGTTCTTCTGCACTGAACTCACGACCGGGCTTTGGTTCCATCTTGGAGATAATCTCCACGGCGGACACCACCTCGGCAAGGGTGACGCCGAGGGCACGTGCAATAGCTTTGTAATTCTTGTTTTCCAGTTGGTTGAAGTGGCCCTTGATTATATGACCTACAAG
>QMMV01000270.1 GCA_003647435.1 Deltaproteobacteria bacterium
GTGAGGATGTTCAGGATATCATTATACGAAGCAACGGCAGAGCCGTCGGTGATAGTTCCATCATCGATAAATCGGACAGTTAAATCATTATACTGGCTGCCGCCGGTCTTTGCTACAAGGTCTATATCGTTGTTATTCCCATCGGGCGCTATTGTATATGAAGCCTTGCCTCCGGCCCCGCCGGATGTGCGGACAACCTCTGTGTTGATTTTTCCGCTTCCATCGTTCGTTCCTGTTGATTCCGTATCGGCACTCAGCGAGGCATCAAAATGGCCTTCGCTCTCTACAGCGCTGACGACGGTACTGGCAGTAGTCACCCCGCTCTGGATGTTAATTGAGAGCAGCTTGGCATTTGCATCATAGTTAACCGAGGCGGAACCGTCCGTAATTGTCGGATCATTTACGAAAAAGATTCGGACGCCTTCGTATTCATCCCCTGCATTCGTCGCCACGATTAGAATGTCGTTGTTGTCCCCGGGGGGCGTGATGATTGCTTTTGCCTTTCCTGTGCCAAGTCTCCAGAGTTCAACTCCGTTGGTTCCATCATCAGCAGCGAAAAAGAGCATTCCGTTGGAAATCACAAATTCTCCGGGGGATGTCGGGTCAAAGGCGGAGCCGGATGGATTGATATCCCTTACGAGCGAAATGTTGGTCCCATCGGTTGTCCAGAGCTCTGCGCCTCGAATCCCGTCGTCCGCTATGAAGTAGAGGTTACCCTGGAATTCGGTGAAATGGGACGGATTGGAGCTTCCTGGCCCGGGCTGAATATCCAGCACGATTGAGGCTGTGGTCCCATCAGTCTTCCACAATTCGACGCCGTTTGCACCGGTAGAGGCAGTGAAGAGCAGCAATCCATTGAGAACCATCAGGTCGGAGGGATTCGAACCTGCCGGGCCGGTGTTGATGTCCATGACAAGGGAGGCGTCTGAACCGTCATACTTCCAGAGTTCCACCCCATTAGTTCCATCGTCGGCTGTGAAGAAGAGTGTTGTATCTAATACAATCAGATTGGATGGGGTAGAACTATTAGCTCCCGAATTGATGTCTGCAGCCAGGGTAGTCCCAGTTGAAGTCCCGTCACTCTTCCAGAGCTCGACACCGCTCGTGCCATCATCTGCTGTAAAGTAGAGTGTGTTCCCCATTACTGTAAAGTTGGAAGGATTCGACAATCTTTGGCCAGAGGAACCCTTGAGTATGGATGCGTCGCCACTGTCATTAATGACCCATAGGACCTCGCCTTTGCCGTCACTGGCGCTGAAGAATAGGTAATCAGTGCCACCTAAAGTTGCTGACGTCATCTCCGACGGAGTAAACACGGCAGAATCTTCAATAACTGTGACGGTGTTGGACACGTCGCCATCAGTCGTCTTCCAAAGGGTTGCAGTGGACTCAAAATCAGCCACGAAGAAGAGAGTACCGCCCACTGCGCACAACTGCGACACATTGGTCAAATTAACCGGATTGGCGTCAGGGTCTCTTCCCTGAGTGACCTGCATAGTGCCTGCACCGGTTCCATCGCTCATCCAGAGTTCGTCTCCGGCCGGGTCGTGCATGACAAAGAATAGATAGCTATTGCCCACGCCGGTGAGCTGCGAGGCGCTGTAGTCCAGATCTGCAACGGACTCTGTTCCCTGCTCGGTTCCATCACTGGTCCAGAGCTGGTTCCCAGAGTCGGTATCAACTGTAAAGACAAGCTTGTCGAGAGCAGCCGCCAGGTTGGCGGGGGTTCCCGGAAGATCGCTGACTTTCTCAGTGCCAAAAGCCGTGCCGTCACTCAACCATAATTCATACCCCTCATTCGCATTGACCGTAAAGAACAATCGCACCCGCCCGGCCAGTGTGACTGGCGTGAGGTTGGCTATGTGATCAGGCAGAGTGACATTCGCCCCCGTGAGACTTGACAGATACAGGATGACCCCGGCCAGATATTCAGGATTTTCCATGAACGGCAACAACCTCGCCAGGTCAAACTCCATGATTCCGGTACGGTCGTTATTAATGAGCAGGGTTTCACCGGAAAGGTCCACACCGCCGCCGGTCAAGATTCCGTCGTATCCGGCAAGCCTATATGTCTGGCTGGGTACTGCAACAGGAGAAAGCCGGATGTAATTGCCGGGCTGGCCGTCGCCGAGCGTGGTAAAGCGATACCAGTGCTCGCTCTGACCAAGAGGTAAGACGAATCGGCAGGAATCAAGCACTCCGTCCTTATTGAGGTCAAGATCGGTAAAGACATCAGGCCTGCCGGTGCCGGTGTCGACTAAGAAATCGCCGCTGCCGGTGAAGCTCCGGTTTGCAACCACGTCATAGCCGGATTCAGGCATGGCAACTACACGGTTTATGCCATAGATAAAATAGAGCCTGCCTGCATCCGCCTTTACACTGCCGATAAATCCATCGGCCTCTGACGCCCCCATGATGAGATCATCAATTCGGTCGCCATCCAGGTCGATGCACGGGCCATTGGGCAGTGTGCCAAGTTTATCAAACTCGCCCTCGCCTTCCATAACCAGGTCGGCCTCAGACAGCTTCAGAAGCGCCACATTCTCATCAACAAGGGAGTAGAAGAGATAAACATGACCGCGTTCCTGCTGGTTGAGAATCGTGCTCGGATCCGGGGTGGCAGACTGGCTGGTGGTCTGAATAACGCTCGGCTGGCCCACCAGGAGATCAAGCTTGTTGTCTCCGTTAAAATCGCCTGCCGTTACATAAAGCGGGCTTACGAGGGAAGTGGCGCCCAGCTCATCGGCACCGGCCTGCTGAATGATTATGTCGGCGGAACCGGATGCATCTGTTGCCTCAACCGGAGTAGAATCTGAGGAATAATCAACCGAGCCAAAGAAGATCAACAGGCCGCCAGAGGCATCCCCGGCATCCTCGCGGGTACGGCTTACTGCAAAGTCATCATATCCATCGTGATTGAGATCGCCTACTGCAAAGACGCCACCGCCGAGGGAGGTATCAAAGAATCTGCCCGCCGAGTCACGTTCAAGCTGTACAATAACTTCGTGGGCAAGGGAGACCGTGAAGTTCGCCCGGAATACATCCATCCCTGTCTCGGAGCTGTTTTCAACTTCCTCGACAACTTTTTCTGCGGTGGTAACCCCGTTGTCAATCTTGATGGTCAACGTGGTGCCGACGTAAGATGCACTCGCTGTATTGCCGCTCTGCGACCCATCATCGACAAACACGATGTTCACGCCATTGTATGTATCGCCCACTGTCTTTGCATCAAAGCGGATATTATTGTTATCACCCGCAAATGCAAAGACTGCGCTGGCCTTTGTGGTTGGTGAGCCACCAGCGGTCAAGCCTATGGCCTCGAAAACCTCGCCCTTGCCCGTGTTCCCGGAAACCTTTTGACCTAACAGCAAGTAGGCTCGCCCGAGGCTTGAAGAAGCGCCCTCAAAACCGGTGGTGCTGAAAAGGAGGTCGTCCAGACCGTCACCGTTCACATCGCCTGCCACAGTGGCTTTCAGTGCGTCCACATTCTCAGGTTTGAAGGAGAATGTGAGTGACCAGTGGTTGAGCTGTCCTACCACTGCGCCCGTGTCATCGGTAATTTCCAGTCTCCAGGTACCGTTGGGGTCCTCTCCGTTGAAAGCGGAAAGCCGTCCTTCGGGCCGGAAAGTGCCAGTATAAGGCGAGCTTCCACTTGTAATCGCTGTTGGTGCCTGGTCGTCGAGGGTTGTATCTATGGTGCTGGTACCGAAATTAACTCCCGGCAAATCATCAAAAAGCTTTACGCCTGAACCAGAAGGACTGAAGAGAAATACATCTAGGTGCTCATCATGGGAATGCGTGATGTTCAGGGTAACATTCACATCCGTGAGACTGTCTGGGAGGCCGCTTACCTCCAGCTCTGAGA
>QMMV01000271.1 GCA_003647435.1 Deltaproteobacteria bacterium
ATGTGTTCTAACAGCTTAGCTCTTGTAAACAATAGACGCAATGAGCACGCGGCCTCTCCGATCATAAACCCTCTCGAACAGTGAGTCTCTTTCTAATCGAAGTGCCCGCACCAGATAACGTTTTCAGACACCTAAATTGAGACTGTTCAATATTTTTTATTATAACGATATCAATTAGTTACAGAGGGACTTTTGTATAGTTACCCCCACTTTTATGATATTTTTATGCACTTTATATGCTAATTGCATAGAAAGTTACCCCCAAATTTTTTGAAAAATTACCCCCACTTTTTCAGGGGTAATAGAAACTGCTCTTTGACAAGCAATTTCTGGTAACTATCTGTTAAATCAAGACGTTTTTTGATTTCTCCCATTTATTCCGGCACTATAAATTATTGAACATCCCCCAGGGTTTTTATTGAACAGCTCATGAGGTGCCATTATGGGAGAAATCCAGATTCCTTTTGAGACAGTCTGCAGTGCCGGAGCAGATTTTGCCGATCCTGAAAATGACCTGGTCAAATACTTCCTCAGTATCGATTTACAGTCTATTGCCTCTGTGATCGCACGCGCTTTTACCAATCGTGGTCCAAAGGGATATGGTGTATCTTTGTTTCTTTCTCGCATCCTCAAGGTCAAACAGGTTTTCATTTCGGACCGCATCTTGGCCCAACGGCTTAAAGAGGTAGCTACATACAGAAGACTCTGTGGTTTTTCAGATGGCAAAGTGCCAGCTCATAACACATACTGCACCCTCAGAAAGGCACTGGGTGTTAAAGGCTATGCCGAGATTCATGCAGGCTTTGTTCGCCGTGCCCATGCACTTAACCTCCTTGATCCAGAACTGCCAATGCTTCCCAAGAATCGACGAAAGGGACTCATTATCATCGCAGATTCAACCACTATCCGGGCCTATTGTTCCACCAATGGCAAGAAACAGCCAGATGGCACATGGCTCTTTACTGATCCCTCTGTCACGTTTGGACGACCACATCACCGGGATAAGTTCCCTATCGGTCATAAAGCTCATTCAATCATGGCCATTACAGGGGTACCATTGGTAAGCACCATTAGCACAAGAAATGCACAAGACCAGGATCATCTGTTTCCTCTTTTGGATCAATTTAAGCAGCGATTCTCCGAGATGAAGATCGCTTACATTGTGCTGGACAGGGGATATGATGCAGAAGAGGTCCACAGGAAACTCTATGAAGAATATGACATCATCCCTGTCATCATCCGAAAAGAGATCGCTTATCCTAAAGGCTTTACTGGGGATGGCATTCCCCTCTGCATCTGGGGCCTGCCGATGAGCAGAACCGGAATAGACTATGCTCGGAAGCGCACCAGATACGCGTGCCGGAAAGTTTGTCAAAGAACAAAACAAATGACATTTAATTGTCCATATCTGGATAGCTCATTTCCGAATGGGCTGATTTACTATACCAGATTCAAAGACAGTTACCGTAAGTACGGCCCTGCTATACCAGGGTCAAATATCTATAAAAAACTCAAGCCCATGCGAACAGCCATTGAAAGAAACTATGGGCTGGTCAAAAAAAATCGCTATCGAATGGAGAACACGAATACTTATATGGGATTGGATAATGTCCTGATGCATATTATTGAGCATGATATAGTCTTAACCCTGGATATCATCTTCATGTTCAAACAATCCGGGAAGATCAGCCCTCTGTTAAAATTGAATTATTGAACAGTCTCAATTTATGCAACTACGGGACAGACTGACTCCGACCGAGATCAGGCTACCATCGGATGGGCTGTCCGAGAACTAACCAAAGTTGTCATTTCTCGTTTCGCTCGAAACGATACAAGCGAAGGAGTAAAAATGACACAAAGAGGCATTTTCGGAGAGCCTCCTCCATAAAAATAGCGGGAAGGGAAAACCCCTTCCCGCGCTGAAGATTGCTACCAGTTCATGCCGGGCTGGCCCGGCGGCCTGCCGCCGCCATGCCGGTGCTGCTTTCCTTTGAGGATTATCAACTGTGCCCACTGCTCGGGAGTCAGGATTTTGCGAACTCCCAGGCGGTACGTGGTATTCTTTTCCTGTATTTGTTCCCGCAATTTATTGATTTCCTCTTGCTTGGCCCTGATCTTGCCCTCATCCGGATTTGTCTGGGCCCATAGCAGCCTCAGCTCTGCGCGTTTGCTGAACCGCTCATTGCGAAGTGGCATCACTTCCTTCAGGTAGCCCTCTCGCAGGGTCTGAATCTTGGCCGCTTGGTCAGCCGTGAGGTTCAGCTTGGCTAAAGCCCCGGGGACCATAGCCGCACCATATCCTGATCCTGGCCCCATACCCATGCCTTGCCCCCAAGATCCTGGGCCCATACCCCTGCCCTGCCCGCGGGGGCCGGCCATTGCCACGGTGGCTAAACCAACCAGCATTACCGCTGCAAATAAGATACTCAGTTTTTTCATCTTGTTGTCACCTCCCTTCGCCTTGGTTTTTTACCAAGGGTAACAGCAGGCATTGTGCCAGATGACGAACAAAAATTTTGGTCAGTTATAACACATTGAAATTACAGTGTATATTTTAGTAAGGTGCCGTTCGGGAGACAATCACAGAAAACCGGCTTGCGGAAACATTTGTCGAATAACAAAACGAGGGAAAGCCATAAAATTCTGTAAAAGCAGGCAGTTACAGACTCGGCTCAATTCTTTCTGTGAAATTAGACAATAATGTCGAACCAGAATCTGCGTGAGCTTTTTCAGAAACTACAGAGTTCGCAACACCTTGCCTCTTTCAAAAAATAGACCCGGATGTTTTCAAAAACCTGAATCGTACCAGAGTTCTTCCTTTACCTTGCATTCGATATCATCTCTGAGCTGGCGCATGACTGGAAGCGTTTTTTCTGAAGCGTCCGGCAGGTTCCACTCGCGAATTTCAACATCAGGGGAAAACCGGCGACATGCCTCTTTGCAGGCCATCGATATAATCAACTCGGGTGATTGATTTGCGAGTGCTTCATCAATCGATCCTGGTTTACGAAAGGCCATGTCTATACCCTTTTCCGCCATAACCTTCCTGGCAATTGGATTGATATCCTCTGCAGGAATAATCGCTGCGCTTTCAGGTTCGAGCCTGTTCCCTGCATGATAACGGGCAAAGGCGCTGGCCATCTGGCTGCAACAGTCATCGTTTCTGGAAATGAAAAAGATTTTTTTCCTTTCAAGAAACGGCCTCGCCAGCGTTCCGGCCTTTTCCCTGGCATCTGAAAGGGCGGTAGGGTGCTTTGCAATCTCTCCTTCTGCTTCAATCTGTCTATAGGCAAGAGCACCATCAAAGTTTACGCCGACTGCATCAAAAAAGTATTTTGCCGTGAGACAGATGCCATCAAAGAGTTTTTTCCCTTTTGTAGCGCCAACAGACAACAAAAGCCCGCGCCGCCATTTTTCTCCCGGATCGATCAGCCTGTGTACATATTTCCTTGCCCACAGCACCTGACATCGATCGATAAGGGCTTTCATCTGGGCCGGGGGGCCGTAGAAAAATACGGGGCTGGCAAGGACGATGATGTCCGCCTTGCGAAGCAGCGGGTAGATCATGCACATGTCATCTTCGATGGGACAAAAACCTTCCCTTTCGCAAACACCGCATTCCAGGCATGGGGAGATATTCATGGAAACGATATCCAGAGACCGCGTGCGTGCACCAAGTTTTTCCGCCTCGTCGAGAAAGGTGGAAAGTAAAATGCTGGTGTTTCCTTTTTTGCGTGGGCTTCCCTGTAATCCGAGGATAAACATTTTCTTAGCAGTCAGGTTTTTCAGGTTCAGGGGTTATGGTTCTGGATTTCAACCATGGAAC
>QMMV01000272.1 GCA_003647435.1 Deltaproteobacteria bacterium
ACGTGAAGAAAGGCCAAATATGGATGGTCGATTTCAAGGCGTTTCAGACACCTGGGGTCGATTTAGACTACTTCAGGGAGTCACGTAAACATTTCAATATCGACGAGTGGATCGACCTCTTGGTTTCGAGCTGTCAGTTCAATCCCGATGTCCATCGTTTATCACAAAAGCTCCTGCTGCTTAGCAGGATCATCCCCTTGGTTGAACCGAGGGTCAATCTCACGGAGCTGGCGCCGAAAGGAACCGGAAAGTCTTTTGTGTTTGACAACATAAGTCGGTATGCTGCGGTGATACCGGGAGGGAAGCTGTCGGCTCCTGCCCTGTTTTTCAACAGCAACACAAAGCAAATCGGCTTGATTCCACGATACGACGTTGTCGTGGTCGATGAAATCCAAAAGATTCACACCGATGCATCCGGAGAGGCCATGGCGGCTCTCAAGATGTATCTTGAAAGCGGCAGGTACCGCAGAGCAACAGGGGATATGGGAACGTCAGAGTCAGGATTTGTCATGCTCGGCAATATCACGCTGGGCAGCAACAGATTGCCACTGTACGAAAGTGACGGGATATTCAAGGAACTGCCGGCTGCCCTACAGGAATCTGCTTTTATAGATCGAATTCACGGGTTGATCGAAGGATGGTTTATGCCGCGTGTATCCCGGAACACCCCATCAAAATCACTTGGATTCAAGGGAGATTTCTTTAGCGAGGTACTTCATGAACTGCGTGTCGACTTGCGGTATGCGGATTATGTCTCTCAGAGTTTGCACCTCCCGCAATGTGAGGATATGCGGGACAATAAGGCCATCTCTCGGCTGGCGGAAGGCTTTCTGAAACTGCTGTTCCCCGACCTCGAATTAAGCGAGGAAGAGTTCATTACCTACTGTGTAAATCCCGCAGTTCGCATGCGTCAGCAGATTCGAGATGAACTCTCGAAGATCGACCAGGAATTCAAGTGGGTCACAATAAAAAGTCAGATTCCGGATGAGTTTCAGTTGTCCCATCCGGATGAACGGCCAGACCCGGAGGAAGAAGCGAAAAAAGTCGATCCTCTGGCACCAGATCGTATTCCTGAAGAAAAAACCCTGGACCTTGTCGAGGGGCAGAAGGGAATCTCGTTTGAAAAGCTCTTCCTGCCCTATGTCAAGGGAGCCAAATCGATCAAGATTTGTGACCCGTACATTCGGCTGCAGTATCAAATATACAACCTGATGAGTTTCTGCGAGATTCTGGACCCGTCGGAAGCAACGCTGAAGGTCGATCTCGTCACGGCATGTGACGCTTACCAGGAAACCGAACTGAGAGGGAAGCTTGAGGAACTGAAAAAGGGACTGAGCCCTGATCACATCGAGTTCAACTATGTTTTCGATAACAATCTTCATGACCGATGGATAGAAACGGACACGGGGTGGAGAATTATCTTGGGCCGTGGACTCGACATATTCCAAAAACCGGAGGATAAGTTCACCTTGGGATTCCTGGATCAGACGAAACGGAAATGTAAGGCAACAACAATCACCTACACTCGAGTGAAAGCGGCCTCTTGATGAATTGTTGTCGTGAACGGCAAATAGAAGGACGGAGAGGGACCCGATAGAAAACCTAAAAGGAGATGGTGTAATTATGCCACAGTCAAAGCTGATGCCGAGCATCCTGGATCGAGAGATTACCGCGAAAGCTGATGATACCTTGGGACACCAGGATTTCGCGAATGCTTTGACGAGCTTAATTGAGTCTGAGCATCATCAACCACCATATAGTATTGGGCTGCTTGGTCCTTGGGCTCCACTTTAGACGAGAGGGCCTTGTCGATATTACGAGCTCCACTGCATGAGCCAGAAGCCAACGTTAAAGATTTCAACCGAAGGTGAGCGAAGCGATATTCCTATTAGTCTTTTTAACGATAGCGAGTAAATATTAAATGACAACAGAATTCTTATAACAGAGGAAAGGTTTCTTCTATTTCAAAAAGTTGGACCCTTAATCAATACAAAGATGGAGGAACTATGGAGAAAGTCACTTATAGCCTTAAGGATGGAATTGCCGAGATCACGATGGATGACGGTAAAGCCAATTCAATGAACTGGATATTTTTTGAAGAGATGGGGAAAAGCTTGGATCAGGCTGAGAACGATGGGGCGAAGGTACTTGTGATTACGGGCCGCCCAGGTTTTTTCTCAGGTGGCCTCGACTTGAAACTATTGCCCACTCTTTCTGCAAGTGAGATGGGAGATTTCGCTACAACTTTTGCGCGCACCATGCTTCGCGTTTTCTCGTTTCCAGTTCCAACCATAGCAGCATCTACCGGACATGCGGTTGCGGGAGGGGCTATGCTAACCTTTGCCTGTGATCGCCGTTTTGCCATCAATGGACCGTATCGGATTCAAATGAATGAGACACTGATTGGCATTAATTTACCCCACTGGATGTTTCTGATAGCCAGTTCTGCCATTCCTTCTAGGTGGCGCAACCAGGCTCTTCTTCATGCGAGGGCTTACAATCCCAGCGAGGCCCTGGAACGCGGCATACTGGATGGCGTAGCCAAAGATGCCGATGATTTGGCAGCGCAAGTGAGGTCCGCTACTGAAGAACTGCTGAGTCTAAACTTACCCGCTTATGCGGCCAGCAAGAAGAACTTGCGGCAAGCAGAAATTGAACATGTCTTAGATCTCTTGAAAAAGGAACTTTCTGAAGAAAACAGGGTAAAATAGGGACAACGTAAGCATCAGAGGAACCTATTCTGGTACTTTGTCTATAGCGTGCTATGATGAGAGCGGCAAGGGACGAAAAAGTACCCCTGTGTTCTTTGACATGAGAAGAGAAACAGGGACCTTTGCCGGATGAAAGACGAAAGGGGAAGCTTGGCTCAAGCCTGCGTTGTGAGAGGTTCCCACTGACCGGGAAGAAGCTCCCTGAGGCGGTGGACCGGGTGAGACATGATCCGTCTGAGCATGTCATCGAAGTACTTCCAGGGGTTGACATCACAGGCCTTGCAGGATTGAACCCGGGCTGTAGAAAAGCGCCGCTGCCCTTGCCCCGCGCTCACTGCCCGCAAACAGCCGGTTCTTGCGGCCCAGGGCAAGGGGACGGATCGCGTTCTCGGTCGTCCCGCCGCAGGCGGGATTGTCGGGCTTGAGCCTTCCGTCTTGAAGATACCTGCAAAGGGCCTCGCGTTGATTGAGGGCATAGTTGACCGCCCCCCGCAAGGGCTCAGAAGGCACCGTGGCGCTTTTGAGCTCCTTGAGCCTCGAGAAGATCCCCTCCAGGATCGGCCGTGCCCGGGTCTTTCGGAGCCTGCATCGGTCCTCAGGCCCCAGATCACGCCACTCCTTTTCCAGGCGGTACAACCGTCCGATGCGCGCCAGGATCTCCGTGGCCTCTTCAGGACGAGATGAGGCGGATTCATCAAACTTGCGCCTTGCATGGACCCAACAAACCACTTCCATCACCCCTTCCTTTTGGATTTGCTGTTGTTCAATGAGTTCGTTGGCCCTGGCAAGCGATGAGATCATGAAAAGGTGGACAGCAATGTATGCAGGGGGACGGTTCTTTTGCCGTGCTCATCCCGGGGCCACGGAAAAGTCCACCTTTCCGGATTTTAGGGACACGACGATATACGTGCGCCAGTTTATATCGTCCTCGGCCGGGTAGTCGGAGCGAAAGTGGGCCCCGCGGCTCTCGGTGCGTAGCAGGGCGCTACGGCAGACCATGCGCGAAACCTGGACCATGTTTTGCAATTCCAGCAGCGCCCTCAGGTCCCTGGGGCCCTGAACGGAAGCCTGACGCGATGCCTGGGCCATGTCTTCCAGTATGTCCAATGC
>QMMV01000273.1 GCA_003647435.1 Deltaproteobacteria bacterium
ATATTTGTTGGCCTAATAATTATGGGAATTGACCGGATCTTGGCGGCACGCATGCAATCGAGGGTAGGACCTCCCCTTCGTCAGCCTTTTTGGGACGTTAAAAAACTCATGATTAAAGAAAACATTATCCCCGAGAATGCGATCTCCTGGTTGTTTAATGCAGCTCCTGTGATTTGTCTTGCGGTTGTATCGACGATATTGCTTTATCTGCCTCTTGCTGGGTTCAGTCCGATATTGGCTGCCCATGGTGATTTGATAGTGGTGGTATATTTATTGATACTACCCGCGTTGGCTAAGGTTATTGGAGGATTTGCCTCGGGTTCGCCCTTTGCGTCAGTTGGTGCACAGCGCGAGATGGTTATGATGATGAGCTATGAATTCCCTCTTGCCATCATAGCGGTGAGCGTGGCGTGGTTATTATCTAAGGTACATCCTTCTCTGGATGCGTTTTCCCTGCAGGCCATCGCAACCCATCCAGTGTGGGGCTTGGTGAAAGGACCGCTTGGGATAGTTGGATTGATCTTACTTTTGGTGTCTTTGCTGGTTGTCACCCCGGGGGAACTTTCGGTTATTCCCTTTGATCTTCCTGACGCCCCGACCGAGATCGTGGGAGGCGTATTGGCCGAATACTCGGGGAGAAACTATGCCCTCTTCTATCTGGCAAGCGCCGTGAAGTTAGTCGTTCTTCCTTCGCTGCTGATCGCAATATTCTTTCCTTATGGTATCTCGGGGTTATTTAACGTCGGCGCTGCCGCAGCGGGCGTGATCGATGTCGTCTTTTTTCTCGTCAAGCTCTTTGTGATATTATTTTTCAGTGTCACATGTGTGCATGTACTGGCCGCCAGATTAAAGATTGACCAGTTGGTAAACACATACTTCATGGCAATGACGGCAGTCAGTCTTGTCGGCCTTGTTCTTATAGTCTTAGATGCTGCCATTTAGGAGATGATATAAAGGAGGTTTCTGATGCCAAGTGAAAAAGCGATTAAGATGAACCGCATCATAAAGGCGATATGGGTCTTTAATTGGTTTAACTCTTGTGGATTCACCGAGTTAATTCCGGTAGTCGGTTCAAGATGGGATATGGAACGATTTGGTATGATCATTACGCCAACTCCGAGACATGCTGATGTCTTGTTCATTGCCGGTTATCAAACATGGAAATCGCTCGAAAGAGCCAAGCGAGTATACGAGCAGATGGCCGAGCCCAGGGTAGTGCTTGGGTTGGGTGCCTGCACCATGTCTGGGGGGATGTATTGGGATTCATACAACACGGTTAAAAGGTTATCTGATTATTTACCAGTAACCATGTATATCCCGGGTTGTCCACCCCGACCTGAAGCGGTCTTTGAAGCTTGCGTGAAAATATTTCAACATGTGAAGGAGCTGAAATAGAATGGCATCGAAAGAGGAAGTCTTTCTGGAAAAAGTAAGTTCCAAATTCGAGGTTGAGGGTAAGATACAACGGGAGCGGAGGATATGGTTGTCTACCGATAAGGTTAATTTGATCCCTCTATGTACTTGGTTAAAAGGCGAGGGTTTTATCCATTTATCTGCGTTATCGGTGACCGACTGGTTAGAAGAGGGAAAGTATGAGGTTACTTACCATCTTTGGTCCTATGAAGATAGAATCCTTGTTACCGTAAAAACCAAGATCGATAGGGAAAATCCAGTTATCGATTCGGTGGTTTCACTCTGGGATGCCAATGCGCAGGCACATGAAAGAGAGATGCATGAACTTTTCGGGATAAAATTTGAGGGCAATCCCAATTTAACTCCTCTTTTCCTGGAAAACTGGGAAGGCCCACCGCCTTTCAGGAAAGATTTTAATTGGAGAGAATATGTAAAAGAAAAATATTACCACAAAGACGACGATACAGAGAGGGTTTACTATGATTGACCAAATGGAGTCCGCTGCTAAAGGCTCAGACTTTGATTTGTATTTTGGCCCTGCTCATTCCGGTTCTGGAAACTTCGGTGTCAAACTAAAGATAAATGGTGAGCAAGTGGTTTCCGCGGTTTCTGATCCCGGATATTTGCATAGAGGCTTTGAAAAGCTAATGGAGTATAGGGTCCCCATTCAAAACGCTGTTATATCGGATCGTCTCTGTGTGCTCGAGGCATTAAACTGGAATTTGCTTCACGCAGAGGCAGTAGATGAATTAATGGGAATTGATATACCTGAGCGCGCGAAATATATACGCGTGATTGTGGCAGAGCTTTCCCGGATTCAGTCACACATTATCTGGTTTGGCGTACTTTCTATAGGTATCGGTTTTGACACAGGCTTTAAGCTGGCCTTTGGATATAGAGATTATATACTCGATTTGTTTGAGATGATAACAGGCGGAAGAGTTTACCCTACGGGGTATATATGTCCAGGAGGTGTTAGAAGAGATCTTCCAGATGGTGCTGAAGAGAAGATACTGCAGGTTTTAGATAAGATCGAAGAGATGATAGACCTGGAAGAGTTAGAAAATCCTGTCTTCAAGGCCAGGCTAAAAGGCCTTGCGGTGTTGACATTATATGATGCCATAAGATTAGGTGCCACCGGTCCTGTTATAAGAGCCTCCGGGATGAAAACAGACGTCAGAAAGGATGAACCTTATGAAGTCTATGATAGGTTCGATTTTGAGATTCCAGTTAGATACGAGGGGGATGCGTATGCCAGGTTCCTGATTGGTGTAGAAGAGATGAAGCAATCGATCAAGATCATAAAACAAGCCTTACGTGACTTGCCTGATGGGCCGGTCATAGATAAGAAACTGAAGAAGCCAAGACCTAAAGGTAAAATACCGAAAGGGGAGGTATACGTGAGGAATGAGGTGTCCCGAGGTGAGGGGGCTTTCTACATGATAAGCGACGGTAGTGGCATGCCATATAGATGCAAAATCCGGGGGCCGTCTTTCTTACACATGATACCGGTTCTCGAATCTTTATTGAAGGGAGTTCAGATTGCAGATGTGCCCGCGGTTTATTGGAGTTTAAATATATGTCCAGCAGATTTAGATAGGTGATTCACATGGAATGGGGAATAGTATCAAGGTTAGCCAAGAATCTTTTTTCCAAGCCGATGACGGTGAGGTTTCCTTTTGAAGCCATCCCGATAGCGGAAGGCTATAGGGGCGAACATCACTATGATATTGACAAGTGTATATCGTGTGGGCTTTGCGCCAAGATCTGTCCAAACAGGGTAATAGAGATGATCGAAGCCCCTGAAGCCTACAGGGAAAAATATCCTAAGAAATATGCCAAGATAGACCTTGGGAAATGTTGTTTTTGTGCGCTTTGTCAAGATGTATGCCCGAAGGGCGCGATTAAGTTGACAAAAAACGTTTTTCTCGGAACCTTTGATCGGATGGCATCAATTAAATATCCCTCCTTTCCGGAAGAAGTAAAAAGTGATGTCGCACAACATAGCACTTGATGTTCTTGTAAAAAGGTTCAATTTCACCTAAATCGAACTGCCCGTCAAGAATGCTGGTGCAAAACTTGCGTTCCAGCTTTTTTAGCGTTAATCGCTAACGCCCCCCGCAAGCAGACACATTCTCTCAACGAGACGTTTGCATAACTCCTCTGAACGGCCATTATGAACTTTTTGGGGCACATGTCTGGTCTTTTTGGTCTGTCTGGTTGGTCTGGTCTGTTTGCCGGGCGAAGTTCACCCCGTTAAATAGGGTTCCCTTCGGGAAATTTAACGGGGGGAGCGGCCCGCACCAGTGGGCAAATCCCAAACTGTTTGAGGCCGTGAGGCCCTGTTTTTTGGGATTTAGTGAGCAAGCCCGTGGATGGGTCAAAAAGTTCATACAAAGGAGTGGAA
>QMMV01000274.1 GCA_003647435.1 Deltaproteobacteria bacterium
CACTGTACGAGCAAGATGTAGCCCCGCTCCCGCAGGGCTGCTCAGGCGCTTTCGGCGTTTACAAGTAGGTTTTGCTGCTTATACAGTGCCCCTCAAGCGCTTGCCGATCTTTTGTTGAACCAAATTAATTCCCTCGTAACACTTTAGCTCTTTTAAAAAACAGACACACGGAACGGACAGGCCATCCGATTGGAGACCGTCTCAAACTCGAGCCCCTGCCTGCCGGCAGGCAGGTAACTGAGCGTAAAGAAAAAACAGTGTGTAGAAGTTCAAATAACATCCATTCGCTCACGATATCAGTTATCGTCAAGGACGAGTATCCACCCTGCTGTTTTTTCTCAACGCTCACTAATGCTCTCAGACAGTGAGCCACTCTCCAATCGGATGACCTATCCGCAATAATATATTCAAAAATCTAAACTGATACATTCCCTCAAATCTACGGTAAGTAAATTTGTTGCATGCTATTAAACTGGTCAGGATTCTGTCAAGGATTATCTGCAACGAGAAGCGTGGCGACTTGCATGGCAGGTCAAAGCTGTCGGGGGGGGATTTCAAGGGCCTGACTTATACGTTCAAGAGGATCAAGATCCCTGTCGACCAATATTTTTCTGATTGCAGACAGTGCGTGCTGCAACTCGGAAACCATGAACTCCAGATTGTGTATGGTATCGGCAGCGTTTTTTTCTGTGATATCCATAGCCTCACGCAGATCACTGGCATCTTTCGCCAGTGATTTAATGTTACGAATCTTATCCAATTTCAGCATCAGTTCATCCAGGTTGATAGGCTTTTCAAGGTAGTCTGCCGCTCCTTTCTTCATAGCTTCAACTGCATTGTCCACGACTCCATAGGCGGTTATTACGATCACCTCCGTAGATTTCCACCTGTCTTTTGCTGCTTCAAGAACGCCGATGCCGTTTGTGGTGCCAGGCATCATCATATCGGTAATAACTATATCAAAGACACGGTTTGAGATGATGTCGAGGGCCTCATCGCCGTTGCAGGCAGTTTCGATATCATAGTGCGCCTTCGCCAGCCTCTTTTTCAAAAGCTGGCGGGTAACCGGATCGTCATCTACAACGAGAATCTTAAAGTTGCTCATGATGCTTTTCCTTCCCTCACTCTCGCAACTGATAAAAAACCGATTTTAAGTGTCGTTTGGGCTCGAACCTGGAGCAGATCCCGGTCAGCGATTCGGAAGCTCCGATGATTAGATAGCCGTCCCCTTCCAAGCTGTTCGCTATTTTCTCAAAGAGTTTTTTTCGATCTTCGAGGGGGAAGTAGATTGCGACATTTCTGCAAAAAATTATGTCGAATCTTCCCAACCCCAAAAAAGATTCCATAAGATTTTGCTTTTTGAAAGTAGCCATCGCCCTTATTTCGTCCTTGACCTTCCAGTGGTTGCCATTTGCATTGAAGTATTTCAGCAACTTATCCCTGGGAAGACCGCGCTCGATTTCAAATTTACTGTATTGCCCGTAACTGGCCTGGGCAATGGCGGAATCGGATATATCCGTACCCAGTAGCTTAATCCTGAACTTTCTCAGGTCCGGCAAGAGTTCCTTAAGCACAATAGCAATGCTGTAAACCTCCTGGCCCGTTGAGCAGCCGGCGCTCCAGATGCGAATCGATATCGGCAAAAGGCCGGAAGACTTACCAGAACGCCTGTCTATAAGATCGGGAAGTATCTTGTGCTGGAGCAACTGGAAAGGAGAGGCATCCCGGAAAAATAGTGTTTCATTGGTGGTGATGGCATCGATGATTTTTCTTTCAAGGGTTTTGCTGCCGTCGAATCTGACTTTTTCATAAAGCGCCCTGTATGAGGACAATCCCATTTCTTCAACGAGCCTGCCGAGTCTGCTTTCAATAAGATAGGCCTTGGTTTGATCAAGGAGAATCCCTGATACACGGTGTATGTACCGGGAAATAAGGTTGACTTCATCAGGAGTTATTTTTATCATTAATTACTTGCCATTAGTTACTAGTCATTGGTCATTGGTCACTTTTTGTCAGGTTATGCACCAAACACGCAAAGCTGAAAGTCACAAATGACAAGTGACTGAGAACTAATTTCTAACCGTTTTGAGGATTTCTTCCGAAATCCTATCAAGGGGAACCACCACATCGGCAATACCGCTATCCACTACAGCCTTTGGCATACCGTAGACAACACAGGTTGCTTCGTCCTGAGCAATGACGGTTGCACCATTGCGCTTCATCAGTTTCAAGCCGAGAGTGCCATCTGAACCCATCCCCGTCATGATCACCCCGGTGGCCCGCCCTACAAAATGGTGAGCGACAGACCTGAAGAGGTAGTCTGCCGAGGGCTTGCAACTGTTTTCAGGAGGATCGTCTGTAATTCTGACAATCCTGCTTTTGCCGTCGGCTCCGGCAACAACCTTCATTTGTTTGCCTCCAGGTGCAATCAGTGCGACATTGTTGGAAAGTGGCTGCCCGTCAACGGCCTCGGCTACTTCTATGGCACATTTGGAATTGAGACTTTTTGCCAGAGATTGCGTGAAAATGGGTGGCATATGCTGTACCACTAATACAGGGGCACCCAGGTCAGGCGGGAGTTTGGGCAGCATTCGTGACAGGGCGTTCGGGCCGCCGGTGGAAACCCCTATGGCAACTACCTCGGACTTTGTCCTTTTAGGGCGCATGGCTCCTTTCATGTGCTGAACTCCAAGAGCCTGCTCCCGCAAGAGGTCCTTGCCGCGGGGTTGCGTAGTTGAGATTTGTTCCCTTAATATGTTGCTGATTTCTCTTCGGCGGGCAAATGCCTTTACCAGGCGAGAAAGGGCATTTCTTACGGCTTTTTTGTTTTCCTCCATTGTGCCGCCTTGCGGCTTCGGGATAAAATCAAAAGCCCCCAATTGGAGGGCCCTGATTGTCATCTCCCCGCCCTCCTGCGTGAGGGTGCTGAGCATGATAGCGCCGACATCTGGCGCCTCTGTCTTGATGTGCTCGAGAACTTCTATGCCGTTCATCTCCGGCATCTCGATGTCCAGAGTCAAGAGATCCGGCTTCAGCGAGGCGATCCTGGACATGGCAATCTTACCGTTGTTTGCTACCCCCACAACTTCCACACCAGGCAATTCAGCCAGGACGTCGCAGACTATTTTTCGATAGACAATGGTGTCGTCAACAACAAGTACCCGCAATGTTTGGTCATTTGTCATTTGTTGTTTCTTACCTATAGAGCTGATATAATATCTCAGAATTTCTATAGCCCATTGAGATTATAGCTATTTGTTTGCGCTGTTGCAGCCGCGATCAGGGAATGATGGAATATTGGTATCAGTTTAGATTTTTGAAAATAATATTGCGGATGGCCTGTCCGTTCCGTATGTCTGTTTTTTAAAAGAGCTAAAGTGTTACGAATATTGGAATGATGGAAAAAATCCTTCGGCGCACATTATTCCATTGTTCCAGTATTCCAGTATTCCAATTGTGAGCCAAGCGAAGTAAGTTCTATCCGAAAGAATTCTGGGCAAAATTCGGCCAGCCTGAAGTGATATCCCAAATACGATCTCCGAGATTTTCTGCCCATTGATACACACCAAGATCTTCAAATGATTCAATCTTCTTCATAGTTTCACCATACCAATGACCAGTGACAAATGACTAATTTTCTACCTTCAGCACCTCTTCCACATTAAGGATGCCGATTAAATTTTCTTCCGTTTTGAACACCCCTTCGAAAAACTTTCCCTGAACGCCTCCTATATTAGCCGGCGGCGGTTCTATCTTCTCTCGTTCGGCCTTCACTATATCGCTGATACTGTCTACCAGAAGTC
>QMMV01000275.1 GCA_003647435.1 Deltaproteobacteria bacterium
ATATTCACCCTTGACGATAACTGATATTGTGAGCGAATGGATGTTATTTGAACTTCTAAGCGCTGTTTTTTCTTTACGCTCAGTTAGGCTCGAGTTTGAGACGATCTCCAATCGGATGGCCTGTCCGCTCCGTATGTCTGTTTTTTTAAAAGAGCTAAATTGTTACGTTGAGTGGAATAAATGATACAAAGAAGCTAAATTGTGACACCGCTTCCTTCATACAATCAGGTTGACGAGGCACTCCTTGGAACCGGCAAACTCTTCCGCCAGAGAGCTCTGGTGCACGGAACCGGGTTCCTCGATACGGCAAGCAAGTTCCTGCAACCGAAAACCATGCCTTTCAAGCCGGCGTTTTAGCGAGACAGCCGATTCATTAAAAAGAGACTGTACCCGCTCATCAGAAACCCAAAAACCAACACTGACAGCCTTTTGAAATATCGAGACATCTCCACGCACCGGCCCGAGATGCGACATCTCCAACAGGAAGGAAAGCCTGAATGCTTTATCGTTGTCAGCGCTTTTCTCTTTGCCTTTTTCCGGCAGATGAATGAGAAGCTCCCCAGGAAAAAACCTGTTGTTGATTTGCATCGAAATCGGGAAGAAAAGCTTTCCGTCGCCAGATATTTCATGGGACACGAGTGAGATCCGATTGAGCAAGGCCTGCATTCGCCTCAATGTGTCACGCACCTTCTGTGGTGGCAGTTTCTTAACAGTTGACTTCGAAGGGTTTAATATATCTATCAACAACTCATACGGAGATACCCGGAAACCACGATTCCTTAATAATAGACCAACATCATTCTCTTGCTGAGGCGAAACTTTCAGCAGTTTCAAGATGCATTGAGGGGGGGGCTCCTCGACCTTAAAAACGGCAAGCTCTCCCGGCTGCAGCGGGACACGGCTCCGCGCCACAAGTTCTTTACCCTTGATCATGATAATTGCGTGCCGGGGATGGATCGCCTTTATGATCTTCCCTTCCACCATCTCCCCTTTATGGAGTGGTAGAAACCTGCAGCACGCTTTTTTATTTTGCCGTCCAATCTTGGAAGGAGATACCGAGATCTGATCAATCTGGTCAAGCATCTATCCGACTGTGCTTACCTTTTCTGTTTCAAGGGACTTCTTTTTCAAGTCAAGCACAAGTGCTACCTCACCTTTCGAAATCCCGAGGCGATTTGATATCTCATCACAAGTAGATCCGCCTTCTGCAAGGGCAATTATTTCCTGTTGCAATAGGTCAACATCTGTGTGAAATTTATTTCCTTTCGCGGAAGCGAGGCACTCTTCAGCACGATTCAGCAGCAAATTCAAGCTGACAATGCGACTGTCCAGATGTTCGTTTAGCTTATTGACAATCTCGCGTTTTTTCTCAAGCTGAGTCTCAAACCGGCCTGCAATCCCTTTTGCCTCCTTCAAAACCTGTTCAACATTGCCGGTCATCTGTTCCACCTTCGAAGACTTGCCGACAGTTCTAACCTGCCTGATAAAGACGACAAAAAGGATGATTAAACATAGATCAATAGCAAGCTGCATGATCATCCAGAATTCTACAGGTGTTAATGACATGATGAATAACCGACTCGCCTTTACGGGTTCTTGGCCTTAGCGGGTGCTGCAGGGACTCAAATAATCACGTCCAGCAGATTGCCACGGCCCTCACGGTTATCGCTTTCCTCGTTAATTTGACTTAACTCTTCGTGCTGACTCTCGTTGTGCATGAGCTTTTTAGGCCTTCCCGGGACCTTTCTTTTCTTTTTTTCCCTTTCTTTTCGCCTTCCTGCTCCGCCAACCGGTTTCCGCTCAAGAGTCTGTTCCTTGACCCTCTGCACTTCTTTTATTGCATCTCCGGAACCCAGAGTGATGTTCATGCCTATATTATCAGTCATTGTTCCATAACCAAGTCATCCGCGGCTCATACCGCCGAAAAATCGGTGATAAAAACCGCATCTACAGTTCCGGTGGCCAGCACGCCATTAAGTGAATCAAGAATTTGTTGCCTCACTCTGCTATCGTCAATTGCTACTTGCCCATAGCCTGCCCGCGCGGCCATGTCCAAAACGCGGTAAACAGCTCCTCTGCAACGTGCTCGTTTTTGACTCATCTCATCATATACTTTAGGATTCGACACTTTTACCGAAATACTTAACAACAAACAGGCGTTGTTGTCATCATGAGGCAGCAGTACGATGAATCTTGCAAACTCAAAGATATCAGGGGGTCTCTTGACTGATTCCGTGTATGGGCGCCGGGGTGGTGCCTGCTGATCCCGGGCGTTATGCCCTGTCCTCCACCATATTGACCCACCGACGACGCCAGCTACACATATCACTGATATCAGTGCCATTACTAATCTCTGCTGCCTGCTCAACCTGAATCGCACGAAAGATTACCGGTTGCTACCGGTCCCCCTAAGACACATTAAATCGGTAAAATGATTTCAGCTTTGCTCTTAACTTTATGATTGCCTTGGCGTGAATCTGGGAAATTCTCGACTCTGTCAATCCCAACACTTTCCCAATCGCCTTCAGGGTCAACTCATCGTAATAGTACAAGGAAATTACTATTCGCTCTTTGTCGGAAAGCTTCTTTATAGCATCGGCAATAACAGCACGAAGTTCCCGGGCCATCATCTGGCGAACCGGATCATCATCTCCCTGGAATAGAGCTCTGAAAGATTTGCTGGACTCCATATTATTTTCGTCCCTTATATAGTCATCCAGGCTCAGAAGCTCGATACCCCTCGCCTTGTTAAGAATGTCGTAGTACGCCTCCAGTTCGATACCCATCTGTTCAGCAATTTCCGAATCACTGGCCGGTCTCCCAAATCTCCCTTCAATCGTGGCAATAGCCTGTTCCATACTGTGTATCTTTGCTCTGGTCGATCGCGGAACCCAGTCCATGCTCCGGAGTTCGTCTAACATCGCTCCTTTGATCCTGAACTCTGCATACGTCTTGAACTGAACATTCCGAGAACCATCAAACTTATCAATGGCATCCAGTAATCCCATCATCCCGGCGCTGATCAGATCATCCACCGATACATTTGGCGGCATGCGCATAGCCATCCGGTTCGCCAGCAGCTTCACTAAAGGGGCATATTCAACGATCAAAGCCCTGCGTTCTGCAGGGGACTTCGCAGGCGGCTGCCTGAAATCGCTCTTCCGATAACTCTCTTTTGCCTCTGTTGTGCGCATTACAGAACCTGTTAATACGGGCGAGTGGTCAACTCACTGACGTGTTATAAGTTTTCTCCAAAAAAATTTAATATTTCCATCCGATGCCATATCTTTTGAGGAAGCGAGTAAACGACAGGCCAACTCGTGAAATTCTTTGCTCGAAGCGCTCTCGGGATAGCACTCAATTACTGCACGTTGTTGTTTAACTGCCCTCGCGACGTTCTCATCCTTTGGAACAAATCCAAGATATTCGAGTGAAATATCGCTTAGAAAGTGCTCAACTGCATTGCTCAAATTCAGAAAAACCGACTTAGCGTCCCGCGTGCTCTCAACCATATTAACAAGCAACTTAAAAGTATTTGTTCCGTATTTTTTAAACAGCACCTTCATCAGTGCATAGGCATCGGTTATTGAGGTCGGCTCCGACGTCACCACTACAATTCGTTCCTCAGATGCCATGTTAAAATACATTATGTTGGAAGAAATTCCGGCACCGGTATCAATTAAAAATATGTCGAACGCTTCATCGAGCCTATCAAACTCGTTTAGCAGATTGAGCTTTTCTCCCTGGCTCAAATGCACGAGCTCGTGTAGGCCCGACCCTGCAGGGATAATAC
>QMMV01000276.1 GCA_003647435.1 Deltaproteobacteria bacterium
CATCACCTGTCGTCAAATGCCTGCTCAAGCGCCTTGCCTATCTTGTCAAACTGAGTCTCGAGCCTGGCGTCTACATTGCCAAACGTGGTCTCCAGAAAACACCCGCCCTGACTGATGGACGGGTCAGATACAATTACTACGGACTTCAGATTGCTGATCCGGTCAAAGAATTCTGGTCTTATCCCTTTCACGTATTCAATGTCTTCAGGGTTGACCCTCACAGTTACTTCTGAGCCCTTAATCACAAAGTTGAAAGCCTCAAAAATGGTTTCGCGCACGAGCGAACTGTCAATCTTGACCTTTGTACGGGCAACCTTTTCGGCAATACGCGAGATCAGGTGCAAGATCTCTTTTTCATAAAGCCTCACAACCCGTTGCCTGTATGAAACCATATCCCCTAAGGTACCTTCGATGCGATCCAGGATTTTATCAAGTTTCTTGGTTCCGACCTCAAAGCCGTCTTTTTCCCCTTGAGCAAACCCCTTCTCATACGCCTCGCTTTCAATTAACACTGCCCTTTTTTTCGCCTCTTCTATAATGTCCTCCGCTTTTTTTGTCTCACTGAAAAGCATTGAGCGAAACGCGGTTTTCTGACCATCATCGGCAAAAAACGCCTCAAAGGTCTGCTCCCCTGTCTTGAGAGATGATGCAGGCCCTGGCTTATCAAAAGGCTCAAGACGAAAAACTCCATTCGATCTAGATTCGACTCCACTTTGTCTTACATTTTCAGACGAGGACATCTTCTTTACCCTTGGCAAGAACTATCTTACCCTCGGCTTCGAGTTGCCTTGCAGCCTTTATGATATTCTGCTGTGCCTGTTCCACCTCGGCAAGTCTGACAGGTCCCATGACTTCCATATCCTCACGAAGCATACTCCCTGCTCTCTCCGATAGATTGCTGAAAATTTTCTCTTTCATTTCCTCAGAGGCGGTCTTGAGGGCCACTGTGAGTTGCTGCATTTCGACCTGTTTTAGAATCTCTCGCATGGAGCGATCATCCACCTTGACAAGATCTTCGAAGATAAACATCATTTGTCTAACTTCTTCAGCCAGGTCGGCCTTTTCCTCCTCAATGGAAGAGAGCACGTTCTGCTCGGTATTTCTGTCCACTTCATTCAATATATCTGCAAGGGCACTAACGCCTCCTACCCTTCTGCTAACGCGGGAATCGCCCAGGTCCCCAAATTCCTTTGCTATTGTCCTGTCGAGTTCGTCAATAGTCTCTGCGGGAACCTGATTGATTTCCACAATCCGAACGGCGACGTCTGCCTGCATCTCATCTGGCAATTCACTCAGGATCTCCGCTGCCCTTTTAGGTCGCAAGTGGGCCAGTATCAGTGCCACAACCTGTGGGTGTTCCCCTTTAAGGAAGCCCGCCAAGGTTCTGGTGTCCATTCCCTCAAGACAGCTGAAAGGAACGTTTTTCCTGTTCTTTTCAAGCTCACTTGAAATCAGACTCACTTTTTCTCTGGCCAACGAACTTTCCATTACGCTTTTTAGAAATGTTTCGCCCTCGATCATCAACCGGTCGTTATCCTCAACATTGGCAATAAACTCTTCCATCACCCGTTTCATCACCTCGGGAGGAACAGATTTAAGCTTAGCCATCGTAGCTGTGAGTATCCTGATCTCATCTTCGCCTATCTTCTTCAGAATCTCAGATGTATATTCTTTGCCCATTATCAAGAGAAAGATTGCTGCTTTCTCGGGGCCAGTTAACTTTTCGCCGTCCAAAACAGAAGGCAACATTACTCTCCTTCAGTCAACCATCCTCTAAGTACCTGTTCAGTCCTCTCGGTGTTGTTTTTTGCCAGTATAACCGCCTTCTCACGAATGCTCATCTCTGACCCGGGCAATGCGGCTGATTCGGATCGGTTTTCCGAAACAAGTAAATCTTTCGCGTTCTCAACCGACGGGCGGACTTCTTTCAGTGATTTTATAAGCGGCCGGACAACAAAGAAAAAGACAAGCATAATCAAAACAATATTAACAGCTGTCCTCACATGTTGACGCGCAAATGCCAGCCAGTCTGTGCCAATACTCTTTCCAGTCAGTTCTGTGACAGGTGAAGCGGAAAAAGGGAAAGAGCTTACGTATACCTGATCACCACGATCTGCATCAAATCCCATCGCTCTTTTGACGATATTTTCAAACTTACGTAATTCTTCTTCGCTTCTTGGTATATACTTTCTCGTCTTGGTCCCATCGGGCGCCTTGACGGTTTCATAGGTACCATCAACCACTGTTGCCACAGAAAGGCACTTGACTGTACCCCAGGGTTTTACAACATGTCGCATTATCCTGTTTATCTCGTAGTTGAGCACCTCATCTTCTTTTAGCGACTTAAACTTTGCCTTGGCCTCCCCACTAGGAACCGCCCCCCCGCTGCGATTTACCGCAGTAGCCGCTGATGCGCCGCCCCCCCCTTTTTCGCTCAACTCGGACCTATGTTGCCTGCTTCTGATTACACTGCTGTCGGGATCATATTTTTCCTCGCTGAAGTCGACTTGATCAAAATCTATATCAGCGCTGACGCGAACGATCGCCTTGCCCTCACCCACGATCCCTTCCAGCATAGTTTGAATACGTCCTGCAATCTTTGCCTCAACCTGACGTTGATAATCAAGTTTGTTACTGCTGAGCAGGGCTGCCTGATCTTCCTGATCTGGCCCTTTAAATAGCACCTTCCCGCTCGTATCAACCACTGTCACCCTCTCGGGTTCAAGTCCTTCTACAGCGCTTGCTACGAGATGTACAATTCCCGCTACCTTATTCTGGGAAAGACTACCTCTTAGTTTCAGCAAAACCGAGGCCGACGGCGGCCTGCTGTCTTCGACAAACAGGGAATCCTTAGGCATCACCACATGCACCCTGGCATCTTCAACTTCCTGAAACTCGCTAATAGTTCGTGCAAGTTCCCCTTGAAGCGCTCTCTGGTAGTTGAGCTTCTGAACATATTCGCTTGTACTAAAATCAGTCTTGTCAAATATCTCAAACCCTACATGACCTCCAGTGGGCAAGCCATCGCTGGCTAAGGCAAGTCGCAATTCATGGACTTTCTCACCCGCGACCAGAATGGTAGATCCATCATCAACTACCCTGTATGGAACTCGTTGCTCCTTCAACTTTGCCACAATGTTGGCTGCATCCTTTGCAGAAAGATTGCTGTAGAGTAACTGATAATCAACCTGATTTGCCCACAGGAACATTATGGCAAGAGCAGTTATCACCAAAGCGAGCACGGCTGCCATAGAGATCTTCTTCGATGTCGGCATTGCCCTGAATGAGGCAATAAATTGTTCGACAATCGCTTTCATCTTAGAACTGCATCCTCATGATTTCACGATAGGCATCTATAGCCTTGTTTCGGATCTGAAGAAGAAACCGGAGAGAAATATCAGCCTTCTCAAGAGCAATCATTGTCTCGTGAATGCCTGCTTTCCCTTCCAAGAGTTTCTCAATAGATTGATCGGCCGCTATTTCCGCGTGATTCACACGGCTTATGGCCTGTTTAATAAAATCCGAAAAGCCCGCAGAACCTGCGCCACTCTTGTTGGGAGCACGGGAAGGGGGAGGATACACCTTATCCTGAATTCTCAAATCACTCATCTTTATCTCCATCGGCTATTCGTTATTTGGTATCATTTTAGCCTTTTGAAAAGATTATCGCATACGGGCAATCCGGTATAGGCTGTCTCACTGTCTGAGAGCGTTAGCGAGCGTTAAGAAAGAACAGTTAAGCAACAAACCTATGCTTTAGCCTAACTGATGTTGGCAACCAGTTC
>QMMV01000277.1 GCA_003647435.1 Deltaproteobacteria bacterium
GATTTAGACGAAAGAAAACGATTGATTGAGAGAGCTAAGAACGAAGTTTCTGCCCGTTATGAAAAGCATTCGTTCTTTGATAGGCCGATTGATGTCTATTCTGAGGAAATTCGCTGGATATCACAACATGGGATTTCATCTCTTAAGGCTTACACCAGCGCCGAACGAATCGGCCGGTCAGGTGCTCGTATTGCCCGAAAATATCGGAAGGTCATTTTCGAGATTTATGAGAATTATATCCAAAAACGCACTGAGAGCGGAAAACTTTATGACTGGGATGATTTAGCATCTGCTACCAGACAGGAACTAGAACACGATGACTCGCCTCGCCTATATCAGCATATTGTCATCGATGAGGGGCAAGATTTCTCTCCCGAAATGATTCGTTCACTGGCGTTGGCAATTCCGCCAGACGGTTCACTTACCTTCTTTGGAGATGTAGCGCAACAGATATACGGGCATCGTATGTCATGGCGCTCTGCTGGCCTTAAAATAGGAAAAGTCTGGGAGTTTAAGGAGAACTATAGAAACTCAAAGCAAATTGCAAAACTCGGGCTTGCAATATCAGGAATGCCGTTCTTCCGAGATATGCCTGATCTTGTTGAACCCGTATCCCCAACAGCGGATGGCCCGCTTCCAACGCTCGTCAAGTGTCCATCTACAGAAAAGGAAATTGAGCTCGTCGTTGAACAGGCTCATGAAGCTGCTAGGACCCTGAGTGTAGCAATCCTTTTTAGAAGCAGAGCTGATGAGGACTTGGTCGTGCCCCATCTACGCTCACACGCCATTAGGCTACATCGAAATATGAGCACTTGGCAATCTGGACCAGGAATACGGTATGGCACATATCATTCTGCAAAGGGTCTTGAATTCGACGCCGTTATTTTACCTTTTTTCTCACAGGAGAGACTTCCAGATCCAGAAACAGTATCGACGTTCGGAAAAGCAGAAGCCATGATTCAAGATGGACGACTCATATATGTAGCCACAACTCGAGCGAAGACCCGGCTAATTATTACATATACTGGCAAAATAACTGAGCTACTGCCACCAGATCCGTCGCTTTACAAGAGGGTATCCCTATGAACATTGAGATTAAACGCGAAGCTCAACGAAGGGGAATTACCCGGTTATGTCATTTTACACCGTCACGGAACTTGGTCCATATAGCGAGCGGAACTTCGGGGATTCTCGCAACTAGGAAACTCCAAGAGGACGAACGGACTGTATTTACAGCTACTGACCTGTCAAGGCTCGACAGACACGAAGGACACATTTTCTGTTCCATAGAGTATCCCAATGCGTGGTATTTCGATAAGGCCCGTTTAGCAGACGTGCTTTTCCGAGATTGGGTAGTCCTCTTGATTCATCCTAAATACCTGTGGTTGGATGGCACGAAATTCTGTCCCAGGAATGCTGCAGCTGCTTTTGGCAGAGAGATCAAGGAAGGTGCAGAAGCCTTTATGGCGCTTTTCGCGGACTCGGTCCAAGGTGCATCTGGGTATACCTTTCATCGCACATCTTCCCATTTGTTGTGTTGCCCTACCGATGAACAGGCGGAGGTCCTGATCCCGGACAGGGTTCCCCTCAATGATATCTTAGGTATCGTTGCTTCCAGTGAAGAGCAGGTAAAAAACGAACTCTCGCGATTTCGGCATCTTGGCATTCCGGAGGATCGCTTTAAATTTATTATTGCACCAACAATGTTCAAAAAGAGGGCTCTAAGTACATGCATTCGATCCGGGAGACGGCCCACGGAAAAGCTGTGGAGCCCTGGAGGATCAAATGACACTTAACAATAAGAACAAAGCAGTACCGCTAATCGTGGACAAGGCCCACGGAGCCTACTTAGGAGCAGCAATTGGAGATGCTCTGGGATGGCCTAACGAAAGGCAACCAAGACGGAAGTCTTCCGGACATACTGGTAAAGACCATGATTTTATCCGCTGGACTCGTCGATCCGGCGGTAGGTTTTATTCACATGAAGAGACCATAGAACCCGGTGAATATAGTGATGATACCCAGCTCATATTGGCTACATCGCGTAGTCTATTGACTACGCGAGAATGGTGGAAACATCTGTCTTATCGAGAGATACCTTTTTGGACAATTTATGAGCGGGGTGGCGGTGGTGCAACAAAGAGAGCAGCTAACTCATGGCTTCTATCTAGGCCTCCATGGTCAGCGGAAAACAAACATAACAATGTGCGGCGATATTTTGAAGCTGGAGGAAATGGGGTCGCGATGCGAATACTTCCCCATTGTTTGACAGGTGTGGCTTCAGGTCGATTCTCGAGCATCTCGCAACAGATAGTGGCGAATGGTGTCATTACACACGGACACCCCCGAGCATTAGTTGGCGCTCTGGCTTATGGCTTTGCATTATGGAGGGCATTCACTCATAAAGGCACACTTGAATATGGTGCTTTGATTGAAATAACCCTTCAAAACGAAAAGGAATGGGGTGAACTGCCTGATGTATCTGGTACCTGCCCAGGGTGGATAGAAGCTGCTCAAACATGGGCCAAAGGTAAATATACAGATATATGGAGGAATACTGTAAAGGAAGTTACCGAGATGCTCCATAAATGCCGTGATGCGCTCATGCAAGGAGCTCTGGCCGTTGATCGTCAAGTTATGGAGCAAATCGGCGCATATGACCGCAGGATAAATGGTGCTGGCACAGTTGCTAGTGCTGCCGCTATCTTTCTTTCGTCTCGTTATGCTGCTGATCCGATTCACGGAATAATCGATGCCGCGTTTGCGCAAGGAACCGACACGGACACGATCGCTTCCATGACAGGTGCCCTGCTTGGTGCTGTATGCGGGCCATCATGGTTGGGGCCTTATGCTGAGAAGATTCAGGATGCCAACTACCTGCGACAGATTGCTGAGCGTATCGCAAACAAGGACGACAATGTAGAAGAAAAGAACCTAGCTACCGAGACAACAATTACTCCTGTAAAGAAATCCGATCTCGATAGTTTTGTGAGTAAGCTCCAGCAGACCAGGGCAGACGATACAATTGTTTTGCCGAATTCGCGCGAAGCAAAAGTATCAAAGTCCTATGCGCATAAGGTATGGGTTAAGAATGTGGAAGTGGTTTCATGGCAATTGACCACATTCGATGGGCAGTCACTGTTTATCAAGAAAATTTCTCGCAAGCAGCAGCCAACCCAGGAAAATTTGTTGAAGTCGGCAGATGAAAAATCGGACAAATCTGAAAATAATAGAAAGCTTAAAGACGTTACGCGGCTGGGGATCAAGTTGCCGGTTGATAATATCGATAAAGCGCGAGAGTTTTATAATCGAATTCTTGGGTTAAGAATAGTGCGAGAAACTCGAAATATTGTCAACTTGGAGGGAATCATTGCACTCGTACCAAAAGACTACGGAAAAGAATCCATCGATAACGAGACATTTGGAGAAGTCCGTCATTCAATTCTATACATAGAAACACGCAATTTTGAGAGAGTAGTCGGTGCTGTTCAAAAATCTGGAAACCGTATCATTACACCAGTCACTCAGTGGGGCGGACAGAAATTTTTCAGGTGCATTGATCCAGACGGAAACATCGTTGAGGTCTTTGATGCCAGCTATAGGCCGGATAAGAATGATGTCTGATAAACGTAATGGAGGGAAAAAAGAAGAAACGTGAGCTTTCGGTTTTGGAGAAGAATCAAAATCGCACCAGGAGTGACCTTGAATCTGAGCAAGTCGGGTGGATCGCTCTCGTTCGGACCACGAGGTGCGAAGTTCACCGTTGGCTCCCGAGGCA
>QMMV01000278.1 GCA_003647435.1 Deltaproteobacteria bacterium
GCTAGGGCTACCACTGACCATCTAAGAAATAACAAAAGAACAATTCTTGAAAAAGTCCCTGAGTGCCGTGGCCCTGGCTTTCCACTGCACTACAATGTCAGTTGTCTGCTCTTGCGCCACCCTGCCAGAACCTGCTGAAAACATTCATGTTACGACCAGGCAAGGTCGAAACGATCAAGGCTCATTACCTTGTTCCATGCCGCTATAAAGTCGTGTACGAACCTCTTGCGGTTGTCGTCCTGGGCGTAGAACTCCGCCTGGGCCCGCAGTTGCGAGTTGGCCCCGAAGACCAGGTCAACGCGGGTCGCGGTCCACTTCCGCTCTCCGGTGGCGCGGTCGTACCCCTCGTACACCTGAGAATGCTCCGCACTCGGCCGCCATTCGACGCCCATGTCGAGGAGGTTGATGAAGAAGTCGTTCGTGAGCGCACCCGGGCGCTCGGTGAATACGCCGTGGGAGGCGCCGCCGAAGTTGGCCCCTAGCGCCCGCATGCCGCCGACGAGGACGGTCATTTCCGGCACCGTGAGGGTGAGGAGCTGGGCGCGGTCAATGAGCAGTTGCTCGGCGGGCAGGTCGCAACCGGGATTCAGGTAGTTGCGGAAGCCGTCCGCCACAGGCTTTAGGTAGTCGAACGACTCGATGTCGGTCTGTTCCTGGCTGGCGTCGGTGCGGCCGGGCGTAAAGGGAACCTCCACCTCGAAACCGGCCTGCTTGGCGGCCGCTTCGACGGCGGCCACACCACCGAGGACGATCAGGTCGGCGAGCGAGGCCCGCTTGCTTCCGGATTGTGCTCCGTTGAACCCGGCCTGGATGCCTTCGAGCACCCCCAACACCCTGGCGAGCTGGGCCGGTTGGTTGACCTCCCAATCCTTCTGGGGGGCTAGGCGAATGCGCGCACCGTTGGCGCCGCCGCGCTTGTCGGAGCCGCGGAAGGTCGCGGCCGAGGACCAGGCGGTGTAGACGAGCTCGGAGATGGTGAGCTCCGAAGCGAGGATTTGCTTTTTCAGCTCGGCGACATCCTCCTCGTCGATCAACTCGTGATCCACCTGTGGGATGGGGTCCTGCCAGATCAGGTCCGCTTCCGGCACCTCGGGCCCGAGGTAACGCGACTTGGGGCCCATGTCGCGGTGGGTGAGCTTGAACCATGCCCGGGCAAAGGCATCTGCCAGCTCCTCGGGGTTCTCCAGGAAGCGGCGGGCGATGGGCCCGTAGACGGGGTCCATCCGCAACGCTAGGTCTGTGGTCAGCATGATGGGCTTATGCCGCCTATTGGGGTCGTGGGCGTCGGGGACTAGGTTCGTGGTCTCGGGGTCGGTCGGCACCCACTGCCAGGCCCCCGCGGGGCTTTTTTCCAGGTTCCAGTCGTAGCGGAAGAGGAGTTCGAGGAGGCTATTGTCCCACTTAGTGGGTGTATGGGTCCAGGCGCCCTCGAGCCCGCTGGTGATCGTGTCGACACCCTTGCCGGCACCGAAGCTGTTTTTCCATCCCAGGCCCTGTTCTTCGAGTGGAGCCGCTTCGGGCTCAGGGCCCACATACTTGCTGGGATCGGCGGCCCCGTGGGTTTTCCCGAAGGTGTGCCCGCCGGCGATGAGTGCAACTGTCTCCTCGTCGTTCATGCCCATGCGCCGGAAGCTATCGCGAATGTCATCTGCGGCCGCCAGCACGTTGGGCTCGCCGTTCGGACCTTCCGGGTTCACGTAGATCAGGCCCATCTGAACCGCGGCCAGGGGCCGTTCGAGATCCCGCTCACCGCGATGGCGCTCGTCGGCCAGCCACTCGGACTCGGGGCCCCAATACACGTCCTCCTCGGGCTCCCAGAGGTCCACGCGGCCACCGCCAAAGCCGAAGGTCTTGAACCCCATCGACTCGAGGGCGACGTTTCCGGCGAGGATTATCAGGTCGGCCCAGGAGATCTTGTTGCCGTACCGCTTCTTGATCGGCCAGAGCAGGCGACGCGCCTTGTCGAGGTTTACGTTGTCGGGCCAGCTGTTCAGCGGCGCAAAGCGCTGGTTGCCTGTGGATCCGCCACCGCGTCCGTCGAAAACGCGGTAGGTGCCCGCGCTGTGCCAGGCCATGCGGATGAAGAGAGGGCCATAGTGGCCGTAGTCGGCCGGCCACCAATCCTGGGATTCGGTCATCAGGTGGCGGAGGTCTTCTTTCAGCGCCTCGTAGTCGAGTTCGGCGAAGGCCTCGGCATAGTTGAAATCCTCGCCCGTGGGCTTGAGCGTGGGCGCGTTTTGATAGAGGATTTTTAGGTTCAGTTGGTTCGGCCACCAGTTCCGGATCATGTTTCCGCCCAGGGTGGTGTGTTTGTAGGCGTCTCCCGTTACCGGGCACTTGCTTTCTTCATTCATCTCTGTTGTCCTTCCTTTAAAGATTTGGTTTTGTGCAGCCAACGTAGAGTTGACCGGCGGGTTTTACGTGATAACGGCAGGAATCTATTGGTTATCGTGGAGGTTCCGCAGGTCAAGTCGGGATTCCCGTGGCTCGGAGCGCCTCGGGAACGCCAAAGTCACCTGCCGGTGTGAAGCATGGACAAACACCAGTGAGGTGGACTGACTGGTTGGTCGTCTTGCCTCAAATATCAAGGGCAAAGCGGATTGCCCGCCCCACATCACCCATCTTTGCCCGAGTCAAGGATGTGATCAATGATCCGATTTTTCCCTTTGAAACAGTCTGCAAGTGGTCACAGTTGACAGCGCAATCCCGAGGCATGCCGTCAACTTTCGAAAGAAACACTTCCGACGGTATATTGCGGATCGTACTTGTAATAGGTGCGACGGTTATTTCACCAAGATACTCCAATACGGAATCTCGTGTTAGGATAAGAACTGGCCTCTTTTTGTCTGGCTTTACAAACTTGTACCAACGTATTTCACCATGCTTCATTCATCACCCCAGGCTTGTTCTGTCTCCCAAACAGAAAATTCTTCGGCGGTAACCGGGTGCCGCTCATACCCCTGGCGGTGCTTGCGTTCCAATTGTTCGAGATTATAGCGGGAGAGTGCCTCACGAAGTGCCTTTCGTGTGAAAGCAGAACGACTCGTGTGGAGTTCCTTCGAAACCCTATCGACTGCTTTGACAAGGTCATCATCAAGGGTCATCTGAATTGTTCTCATATTACAACCCTCACCATAATGTGGATTTTTATAGCTATAATAATCCACATTATGGGCAATGTCAAGTCAATTCGTTCGGCCAATGCCGAGCTGGCCGGCGGGTTCTACGTGATAACGGAAGGGATCTGTTGGTTATCCGGAGGTCCCCCCGGTCGAACGTTTGGTTCCCGAGGCGCGAATGCATGCATGTCCGCATGTGCATGGGGTCAAGTCCGCTTTTGACAACCTTAATCACCAATCACCCTGTCTCTCGTTTGGGTTCTGTAAAAACATGAATGAGACAAAAGGCATGGAAATCCATTAGTTGGACGAAGCCGCTACGCGGCAGACAATTCCGGACATCAATCCTGACCAATTCAATTAACCTGCTGTAATTTCCTTCTTTTTTTGTAATAAAAAGAAATCGGCAAGGCAAGCGCATTTGCCTTCAACATCAATTATTTATTATAAAAGGAGGTTACAATGAACACCAACATGCCGGAAAAGCCCCAATTCAACAAGTATTACCAGAAACACCTCAAACTCCTGAAACTCAATGGATTGCAGCCAAAAACCATTGAGGCCTACTCAAGAGCGATCAGGCGTATCGGAAACTATTTCGATTGCCGGATTGACAACCTGACATCC
>QMMV01000279.1 GCA_003647435.1 Deltaproteobacteria bacterium
GGATAGTCAATGTCACGGGCTGCGAGGATTACCGGATATGCCCGGACTATCTGGATATATGTCCCGGGATAGGCTGCGTGAACCTGCAGGACGACCCGCGGCACTGCGGCTCCTGCGACAACGCCTGCGCCGGTGGTGAGGAATGTCGTGAAGGGGAATGCATCGGCACCGACAGGTGCAGCGCGGGATTGATAAGGTGTGCTGGAGCGTGTGTCGATCCGGCCAGCGACGGGTCCAATTGCGGTGCCTGTGGCAATTCCTGCGACGACGGCAACGAATGTACGGGGGATGAGTGCGTGGCAGGTGTTTGCGTGAACGACAATCTGGACGGCCGGTCCTGCGACGACGGTGATGATTGCAGCATGAACGACGAGTGCCGTGGAGGCGCATGCCGGGGCGAGCCGCTGGATGCGGACGGTGATGGCTACGTGTCTGCCGCCTGCGGAGGCGACGATTGCGATGACGAGAGGGCGGAGGTGAACCCCGGGTTGGAGGAGGACCGCGTCCCCGGGGGGCCGCTGTGCACGGACGGCATCGACAACGATTGCGACGGACTTACCGATGGGGAGGAGAGAGGGTGCTGTATTCCCGATTGCAAAGCGAGCGAATGCGGTGACGGCGGCTGCAGCCAGGATCCCGTGGCCTGCGGGCGATGTGAAGAAGGCCAGTGGTGCATCGAGGGAAGGTGCGAGGAAATTGCTGATGAGCCCGCGTGGATACTCATCCCCGGGGGGGATTTCATGATGGGGTTTGATCAGGGACCTCCCTACGAGAAACCGGTACACCAGGTTCATGTCCCGTCGTTTCTCATGAGCAAGGCGGAAACAACCGTGGCGCAATACAGAAACTGTGTCGCAGCAGGGGCGTGCGAAGATCCAGACCAGCAGGACATAAAGACCTGCTATCCGGAGGATCTTTTTGAATCAAACTGGAGAGAACCGGGTCGAGAAAACCACCCCATGAATTGCATCACTTGGTATCAGGCTTCGAGCTATTGTCAATGGATCGGTGGCAGGTTGCCAAGCGAAGCGGAGTGGGAATACGCAGCCAGAGGTGGAGGAAGAGATGTCACCTATCCCTGGGGTGAACATGTGGCCACCTGCGAATATGCGGTGATGGACGAGGGTTGCCACCGAGGGGATTGCTGTCCTTCTGGCTGCAGAGATAACGATGGCGATGGTTACGGAGAGGGGAGTTCGTGCCGGGGACAAGATTGCAATGATTCCAATGCCAGTTGCCATGATGGAACATGTTGTCTGGACTGCATTGACCTAGATGGTGATGGCTACGGCATGGGAAGCGGATGTCGTGGGCCAGACGGAGATGATGGTGACGCCAGCTGCCATGATTCGTGTATTGCAATACTGATAGATGTCGATGTTGATGGTTATGGAATGGGCGAGGGCGTTCTGGGTCCTGACTGCAACGATTCAGATCCCGGTTGCCACGAGGGTTCATGCTGTCTGAGGTGCATAGACCTGGACGCTGATGATTTTGGTATTGGAATTGGATGCAGGGGACAGGACTGCATAGAGGATCTTAGTGTTGTTTACCCAGCTTCACACTATGGATGTTTCACGGGGACCACTGCCCCGGTCTGCAGCAAGCCCAAGGGAAATACGCCGCAAGGACTTTGTGACATGGCCGGTAATGTTGCCGAATGGGTTCATGACCGCTACCATGCGAACTACGATGGTGCACCCGTAGACGGAAGCAGCTGGGATGAGCCGGGAGCAAGTTGTAACTTCTGTCGTGTCTTGCGGGGAGACGGCTTCGGTGGTTATAAGTACTTCTTAAGGGTATCCATGCGCTTTATCATGCCGCAAGAGTCAGGATCTGATCACGCGGGTGTTCGTTGTGTCAAGGATGTTACGGAAATGGGGGATATAAACACGCTTTCTCTTCGGGGAGAAACGAGAGGAGACACTTATGAACAGAAACCATAGCAAGCCATATCTCTTTGTCGTGGTAGTTCTTGCCACAATATTGTCTTCTCCTGTCAACGCTTTTGCCGCTTGCATTAAGCAATATAACTATCCCTGCAGGACCATTCCCGAATTTGCTCCCGAAGGCAAATGGTCTGTTCTTGATGAATATACATACCACTCACATTACTATACCGATGGGACAAAACTTCATATCAAAGCAACGAATGGTAGCGCTGCCTTCTTCAGGCAAGACTCAAACTTCGCAGGCGCTGATATAGTAATTGTCAGGTTTGTCGCCTGGATAGAGAGCTACCAACAGCCTTCATGGGTTCCCGCGATAAACCTGGGCGTGGCCTTTAGTGATGGCAATAAAGTAATTGAAATATGGCCTGGTTACAATCCCGAAGAAGGAAGGATCTTCTACAGCTACAGCAACAGCAATATGTCAACAGCCAATGTGACGAACTGGTTTGAACCACATGTTTATTCGATTGTATTATATAGATTGCATGCTCATGCATCCCCTCATTTTCAAACATAGCCATATACCTTCTTAAAGGAGTTGCGCTCGTTCATGAGTTCGCCGAATTTGCCCATTAGCATTCTTAGTCGCTCTTCAGGCATATTGGGAATTAGCTCGTACCACATACAGCCTTGGCGGAACAATGAATGTACACGGTGCTTGACTGTATTTGCTTTGAGCAACCTATCAAGTCCGAGAGCCTCACCGGCTGCACCAAGAACCGTGAGCAAGACCACTGCAAACGCACTGATTAGCAGAAGCCGATCCCGTCTTTCCGGGCTCTTGATATGAATCGAGCTCAAGCCCATCCCAAACCTCAAGTCTTTGGTGTCCCTGAAGCTGGGCTCGATGCTCCAGCGCTTGGCATAGTACTTTGCCAGATCCTTCGATTTCTCAGCTCGAAAACTTGCCACAAGACACCACGGTTCCTTCATGTCCTTTGCGTGAACGCAGACTACTGTCGGAACTTCATATTTTTTGTGCGTGATGGAGGCATTCCTCAACATCCGAGCACGGCCGCCCTTTCCAACCCATTCATCTGCTCTACGCTCCTCTCCTTTCTCGTCCTCAACCAAGATGTTGCTGCGGATTCGAATTACGAAGTCGAACTCCAGATCGTCCCGCAGAAAATGCATCAGCTTATGATCTCCAAATCCCCTGTCCGCAAGAACAACAACCTTGACTCCAGGAGGCAATACCTCCTTGAATCTTGTCAGAACTTCATCCTCGTACCGGTTCCGGTTGTTCCTGAGTGTGGATTTCACCACAGTCTTCCAGATCAAAGGCGTCGCACGACCATGACTTGTAACAAGATTTATCGCGATTGTGGATTGGTCATCGGCGTCGTAATCAGTCCAATCCATGGCAACAACGATATCTTTACGTTGACCGATCATCTCTGGAACCCAGTATTTGAACATTTCCCAAACATCTACGCCGTTGTTGCTGAGCAATCTATCAACTTGCTTGATCGCGTGTTTAGTGACGAGTCCTCGAGCCTGGGCGAGTCCCTGACCAATCGTATGAATAGCCAGAGACTCCCCGCTCATCACTCCCAGCGTTGCATTGGCCAAGGAATAAACCCGCTTTGCGTGAATGTCGAACTCAAACAAATCCAGCAGGAATGCATTCACATCTTTGAACTTGAACGACTTTGCTCTGCGCTTGGCAACCATTGGCAACCTCCTTGGCTGCCTATTATCGCAAATGGAAAACGAGAAACAAGTTTCGTAAATGACGGTTTTTGTTTCTTGGATCAAATTAATGCCTTAGCGCCAATAGTTAA
>QMMV01000280.1 GCA_003647435.1 Deltaproteobacteria bacterium
GTCGTGTTTCAACAGGCCGTTGCCCAAACAAAAATTCCTTTGAGCGGTCATTAAAACGTTGTTTTGCTAACAAATCTTGGCGAAGCGGAAGATTAGCGATGTCAACTGTTTGAGCCCGGAGGGTGAGTTTTGACATCGCCTGTAGCAAGCCTTAGATTTGTCAAAAAACGCTTTAGACCACACGAAAAGGGATTTGGGCAACAGGCCGTCAAGTTCGAATTAGAACTTAGCTCGCTTCGCTCACAATTGAAATAATGAAAAACTGGAACAATGGAACCACGGAACTTTGACCCTGATTATTTACTTTATAACTTTAGCTCACTTTCTTTTGCTTCATAAGCGCCTGAATCCGAAGCCTCAAAGCATTTAGCCTGATAAAGCCCTCTGCGTCACTTTGCCGATAAACATCGTCTGATTCAAAGGTAGCAAAATCACCCCTGTACAAGGACTCATCCGATTTTCGACCCAGTACACGACAGTTACCCTTATAAAGTTCCAGCCGAACAGTCCCGGAAACCGTCTTTTGCGTCTCGTCAATCATGGTCTGCAGGAGATTCATTTCGGGGGAAAACCAGAATCCGTAATATACCAGCTCGGCATACTTAGGAATCAATGAGTTTCGAAGATGCATGACCTCCCGGTCCATCGTGATAGATTCGATGGCCATATGGGCAACTCTGAGAATCGTTCCACCCGGTGTTTCATACACTCCTCGGGATTTCATTCCGACAAAACGGTTTTCAACAAGATCAACCCGCCCTATGCCATTTCGTCCACCCAAAATATTAAGTTTTTCAAGAAGGCTGGCCGGGGAAAGGGCGCAGTCATTTACCAGTATCGGATTACCCTTCTCGAAGGTAATCTCGATGACTTCTGGCTTATCAGGTGCCTCAACAGGAGAAACAGACATAGAAAACATATCTTCCGGCGGCTGTTGCCATGGATCCTCAAGGATACCGCCCTCATAACTCGTATGCAGCAAGTTTCTATCCGTGCTATAAGGTTTTTCGGGGCTCGCTGGCACCGCAATCCCGTGCTTCCTGGCATAATCCATAAGAGACTTTCGAGACTTAAATGGCCAGATTCGCCAGGGAGCAAGGATCTCCAGATGCGGGGCAAGGGCCTGGTAAGTCAGCTCAAAACGCACCTGGTCATTCCCCTTTCCGGTCGCCCCATGACTTACTGCATTTGCGCCCTCTGCCTGCGCGATTTCAACCTGTCTCTTTGCGATGAGAGGGCGGGCAAGAGAAGTCCCAAGCAGGTATTGGCTTTCATATATAGCATTAGCCCGAAACGCGGGAAAGACATAATCCCGCACAAAGGCTTCTTTCAGGTCATCTATGATAACTTTTTCGGCTCCCGTGGCAAGGGCCTTTTCCTTCAGGTGCTTCAGATCTTCTCCCTGGCCGATATCGGCCACGAAGGCAATTACCGGACAGCGATAGGTTTGGGTCAGCCACTTTAAGATTACAGATGTATCGAGCCCGCCTGAATACGCTAACACTATTTTTTTGATTTCCGCAGACAAATCCGTTTCCTTCTCGAAGTTTCTTTATTGATCCCCATTCGTTTGCTCAGGGTGTTAGTAACTTTTTCAAGATCGCCTTATGCATGTGCAGCTTATTTTCGGCTTGATCCCATACGATGGAACGAGGTCCTTCAATGACGTCAGCGGCGATCTCTTCGCCTCTGTGTGCAGGTAAACAATGCATGACAATGACATCCTCTTTAGCACGTGAAACAAGGTCTTGATCTACCTGATAGGGCTGAAATACTTTCTTGCGGTGTAAGCTTTCGCTCTCCTGGCCCATGCTGGCCCAGACATCCGTATAAATCACATCTGCATCGCGCACAGCTTCATGGGGATCAGAAGTGAGCTGAATGCGCCCCCCCCCGTCGTTCAAAGCTCGATTGAGGATCTCTTCCTTTGGATGGTAACCCTCGGGACAGGCAAGACTAAGGCGCAGCCCCAGCACGGCTGATGCGTTCAGCCAGGAATGGGTCACATTGTTGCCATCTCCCACCCACGCAATCTTGACATTTTCCAGGTCACCCTTCTTTTCCAGTATCGTCATAAGGTCACTTAACACCTGGCAAGGGTGATAAAGATCGGTAAGTGCATTGATCACGGGGATAGACGCCGCTGCCGCCAGTCCCTCAAGCAAGTCCTGAGAGTACGTTCGGACCGCCAGGGCATCCAGATATCTTGAAAGAACACGGGCTGTGTCGGCAATCGGCTCGCTCCTGATCAATTGGGTATCTTTCACATTTAAAAAGAGGGGGGTCCCACCAAGCTGCACCATGGCTGCTTCAAAGGAGACCCGGGTTCTGGTAGACGGCTTGTCAAACATGAGCCCAAGAGTCTTTCCCTGAAGCGTGCGATCACCAATGCCACTCCTTTGCCGCTTTTTCAGTTTTAATGATAGATCAAGGAGTGCTTCAAAATCCCGAGCACTCAGATCTCTAAGAGTTAAAATGTCTTTTTTCATGATCTGCCGATACCAATATGGTAGTTCCTTTCACTCCAATACGCTAAGTACTTATGTCTGCCTGGATTCTTTTAAGGTATTCTGAAACACCTCATCCAGGCAGGCTATTAGTGAATCAATCTCTTTTTTCCTGATAATAAGCGGCGGGACAAACCGCAAGATATGCTCTTGTGTACAGTTGATCAAGAACCCCCTCCTCATACACGCCTCGACAATGGGGGCACAGTCCTGTGTGAGCTCCAGGCCTATCAAGAGTCCTGTCCCTCGGACCTCACGAATAAACGGGTACTTCGACTTTAACGCCACGAGACGATCTTTGAAATACCGGCCAACCCTCTGGCAGTGGTCAAGCACTCCTTCATTCAGTAATGCTTTAACCGTTGTGAGCGCTGCAGTAGCAACCAGAGGAGTCCCCCCAAAAGTTGATGCGTGAGAACCGGGAGTAAAGGCACGGGCGACATTTTCTGTGGCAAGCGTTGCACCTATCGGGAGGCCGTTCGCCAGCGCCTTTGCGAGCGTCATGATATCAGGTGTCATGTCAAAGTGCTCATATGCAAAGAGTTTCCCCGTACGACCCATACCCGTTTGTATCTCATCAAAGATCAGCAGTATCCCTTTGCTATCACAGAGCTCTCGCAACCCTTTTAAATATCCCCGGCCGGGGCATTGGACCCCACCTTCACCCTGAATCGGTTCTATCATCACCGCACAGGTTTCTTCTGTAATCGCCTTCTGAACAGCTCCGAGATCATTGAAGGGAACGATATCAAAGCCGCTCAGGAGAGGTTCAAAGCCACGCCGGATCTTTTCTTGCCCTGTAGCGGTAAGGGTAGCCATAGTACGCCCATGAAAGGAGCGCTCCATTGTTATAATCCTGAAACGCTGGGGGGCCCCGTGATCTTTGAAATACTTCCGAGCCAGCTTGATCGCCGCCTCATTTGCCTCGGCACCACTGTTGCAGAAAAAGACCCTGTCTGCAAAGGAGTGCGTGACCAGCCATTCGGCAAGCTCTATTTGAGGCCGGGTATAATAAAGGTTCGATACATGCACCAGGCGCACTGCCTGATCTGCGATTGCACGGGCAAGCCCCTCATGGGCGTGGCCCAGATTGCAGACCGCAATTCCGGCCACAAAGTCGGTATAGGTGCGACCCTCTGCATCGCGCAGGGTGCATCCCTTCCCTTCGGTCAGCACGATCGGGAAGCGTTTGTATGTCCCGGCAATAACCCGA
>QMMV01000281.1 GCA_003647435.1 Deltaproteobacteria bacterium
GCTGAAGTCAGTCTGGTCTGGTGAATATGATTCGATGCCAACCACCTCAGCATTATGAGCTGTTAATTCATCCCAGAAACGGTTCATGAAAGAGATACCGTATCGTTCATCAGGATAAAGGATAGCAAATCTCTTCAACCCGAGCTCACTAACCGCATAATCGGAAATAGCCTTTACCTGCAAGGATAGAGTCAGGAAATCCCGAAACACATAATCCCCCAACCTGGTGATATCCGGTTTCTGGGTCAGCGTTATGATAGGAACTTTAAGCATTTGAGCTTCAGTGGCGGCAGCCTCTGATGTTATCATAGGCCCGATGATTCCTATTACCCCTTCTGTAAGGGTGAGGCTCTCAACTGCCCTGGTCGCTTCGCCCGGATCTCCTTTTGAGTCTTTAATGAGTAACTCGATCGGATGAACATCAGGTTGCGCGTTGAACTGATGCAAGGCCAGCTCAATTCCCGCCAGAGTGCGGTTTCCAAAGCTGCTGTAAGGCCCGCTCAACGGCAGGATACAGCCAAGCAGGAAACGATCAACACGCAATCTTGACTTTAGCTCCTTCATGAGGGCCGTTGCAGTTTTGAACTCGTCGTGATCGGGAAAAGACGCAATAAAATCAGAGAGGACCTTTATCGCTGCTTCGATTCGATCCGCTGCTGCATATTCTCTCGCCAGCTGAAGCCTCAAATAGCCGCACGGGGCCCTGTTTCCATATACCTTGATAAGGGATTCCAATTGCGATTCATTCATCCGTGCAATGAGTCCCTTTACCTGACTTACGATCTCGGCACGAGTCTTTTGAGGGGCCAGGGCGTAAGCCGCCATATAGCTTTGAATAGCCGCCTCAAACTGGTTGCCTGCACCATATATCTTTCCGAGAATACAGTGTATCCGAGATTTCTGCCGCACAGTCGTCGCAAGCTTCAAGGCTGCCGTGGCAGACCCCATGGCCGAGCCATAATCATGCTCGTTATAATAAGTAAGTATGATGCTGAATCGGGCATCGTGGACGAACGGGCTTTCTGGATACTCAGACTCTAAACGTTCAAAGGCCTGGCGCGCCTGCCTGTTTTTTCCCATTGCCATGTAGATTGTGCCGATTTTCATAAGCGCTGTGTCCGCCATAGGGCCTTTCGGGAATTGCCTCAGATACTCCTCGTAGACGGCAAGGGCCTTTGAATAAGCCTGCTGTTGAAAGAGGTCTTCTGCTTTTTGAAAGCGCTGCTGTACGGAGCTTACCGCGGAAGGCACAGGCATCTTCTTGACCACAATAGACGGCGCACATGCCGAGAGGGCAAAGATGACTGCGACAAGAAGGAACTTACAAGCTCTCAACGCTCTTAGCCTTGAGTTTTTAGTGGACAAGAGTAAATTCTCTGTAGAATAGTAGTTTAAACCCATATTTTGTAGCAAAAGACGGTTGCTTTGTAAATGGGTTAAGTGTATATGAACAGAACTAGCCGACTGAAGTTGCACGACTTTAAAGAAGTTGTATAAATTCCATAACGTATAATCATTCAGGAGGTGCGAGATGGAAGAAGAAAAAGTTGGCAGGGTGCAAAAGTTTTTTGCTAAGCCAGGTGTAGCCGCTGTGGAAGTCACTGCTGATGTGATCAGGGTCGGCGACAGGCTCCATTTCAAAGGGCACACGACTGATTTTGAAGAAACGGTCAGCAGCATCCAGATAGACAATGAGCCTGTTGAGGAAGCAAAACCGGGAGACCTTATAGGGATCAAGGTCAAGGAAAGGGTGCGAGAAAAGGATACCGTTTATAAGGTCGTTTGAAAAGTCCAGCAACTCCCGCCTGCTATAGCGGGCGGGCCCGCCTGCTCGTGCGTCCCAATGGCAGGGGGGCGCAATTCACAGCATGAAACCTATTGTTGCCATTGTGGGGCGGCCCAATGTGGGGAAGTCAACCCTCTTTAACCGGATTACGCGTACCAGAAGGGCCATTGTAGACGACCTGCCTGGAGTAACCCGGGACCGAATTTATCACGATGTTTGCTGGGACAAAGTTCCCTTTACGGTTGTAGACACCGGGGGTTTTTCCGATCTTGAGTTGGACAAATTCGGCCCGGCGGTCAGATGCCAGGTGATCCAGGCCATACAAGAAGCAGATGCCATTATCGTGCTTTTTGATGGGCGAGAAGGCATAACCCCTGCAGATAGAGATCTTGTTCAAACACTCCGTAGATCGAATAAATCCGTCTTTTACTGTGTCAATAAGATCGATGGGCCCCGCCAGGAATCCGCTGTTGCAGACTTTTCCGTCCTTGGGGTGCAACCCCTGTATCCTATTTCCGCCGAACACGGCTACGGCGTGGGCGACCTCATGGATGGTGTCGTCGCTGTTTTGCCCGAAAGCGCTCCCGAGCCCGTCTCCGACCGGATCAGGCTGGCGGTCATAGGGCGCCCCAACGTTGGGAAATCATCCTTGATTAACCGCCTGCTAAGGGATGAACGTCTTCTTGTAAGCGAGATACCGGGCACTACCAGGGATGTTATAGACACTGTTTGCAAGGTTGGAGGCAGGGAGTATCTCTTGATTGACACGGCCGGAATACGCAGGAAGGCGCGTGTTAAGAAAAAGTTAGAAAAGTTTTCCATTATCAAAGCCCTCAAGAGCCTGAACGGATGTGACATTGCACTAATCATGATGGATGCCTCTGAAGGGGTTACGGATCAGGATGTAAAGATTGCGGGTTACGCCCTGGAACGGGGTCGTGCTTGTGTTATTCTCTTGAACAAATGGGACTTGGTTGACACCACTTCCATGTCTGCTGAACAATACGTGAATGCGGTCAAGGAACGGCTATCCTTTATGAGATTTGCCCCGGTGTTAACCATCTCGGCACTAACAGGGAAACGAGTATTCACGATATTCGACATAGTGCAGACTATATACGGGCAGTATACCAGGCGCATCGGCACAGGGGAGTTTAATAGAATCCTTGAATCCGTGGTTGCTCAACATGAGCCTCCATCGTACCGGCGAAAGAGAGTCAGGTTTTACTATGGCACACAGCTTAGCGGGGCGCCCCCCACGTTTCTTTGCTTTGTAAATTATCCGCAAGCGATTCATGCTTCTTATAAGAGGTACCTGACGGGGCAGCTTCAAAAAGCGCTCGGCCTGGAGAAAACCCCGATCAGGCTTATTTTTCGAAAGCGGGAGAAGAGATGAACAATGCCCGATGCTGGATGAGACCCTCGGTGCGGGCTTTCTGCAGGTGCCTCTGCACATAAGAAATGCTCCAGCAAGATTGATGAAGGATATTGGTTACGGAAGCGGCTATAAGCATGAGCATGATTTTCCGGAAGGTTGTCCCCCACAGGAGTATCTGCCGGAAGCAGTAAGTGGGCAGATTTTTTACATGCCTACAAACGCGTGAGAAGATGATCAAAGAAAGACCCAAGAAATGGCACGAGATTTGCTACCGCATAGAAAAAGCCACAGTTGGGCCACAAAGACCCCAAGGCACTAAGGAACTTAGCTCGCTTCGCTCACAATTGGTCGAGTGGTCAAGTAGTTGATTAGTCGAGTGGTTCAAGGACGTTACGACCCGACAACTTGACTATTTGTATCAGTTTAGATTTTTGAAAATATTATTGCGGACAGGCCTGTCCGTTCCGTATGTCTGTTTTTTAAAAGAGATAAAGTGTTACGACTATTTAACTACTCGACTAAAATCGACGGAAGTTCAATAACTTATAGA
>QMMV01000282.1 GCA_003647435.1 Deltaproteobacteria bacterium
GTAAATATCTACGAAATCTATAAAAACGGCGGAGACCTGAATACCGCGCGTGACTGTGGATTTTTTAGTGATGTAAGAAACTGGCAAAAAAACTACGGTTATATGCAACCAAGGGATAAAGTAGGAAATCGGTTAATGCCGTGTCCTATTAGAGATCATCACGGCGACATGCTGAATATTCTCAGGAAACACAATGTAAAACCGCTTGATCCTTTTGCTGAAGAAGCACTGAAAAGTGATCGTTATCATGAGCAGCTTATAGAATATAACAAAAAGGTTGCCGCTCTCTTAGATCCGGTGTGGCAATCAGATTTTGCGGCTAAAAACGAAAGGCCCGTTTTTGAAAACCTGGAACGTCTCTGAGATAGAACAGCAATTAGAGGACTATCTTCACACTGAGGTCCATAAAATAGACGGCGTAATAGGTTGGTTCTGTATCGATTTTCCCGAAGAGATACCGATCTCCTTCGGGTTGACACCACTCAGACTCATGCCGCCCCCGGGGGCGATTATTGCAGATTCTCTTCTCGATACCAATTTCTGCCCATATATCAAAGCAAACCTGAGCCATGCATATGCCGGCGACTATAGTTTTCTGGATGGCTTGGTTCTTGCCAATACTTGTGACGGGATGAGGAGGCTGTTTGACGGATGGAAGAAATTTGCCCGTACTCCATTCAGACACCTATTTGATCTGCCGCGTCTCACAACAGCAGTCTCAAAAGAATTTTATCGCCGCAATGTGCTGAAACTTATTGCTCACATGGAAGATTTCTTTTCGCTCAAGATGGAGGAGCAAAAACTATCAGAAGCTATAAGGCTGACGAATCGGACAAGATTTCTTCTAAGAGAGCTCTACAAAATATACAATGAGCATCCGGGATCGGTGGGGTATCGCCTTGTCCAGCAATGCTGTCGTGCAAGCGCGATACTCCCTAAGACCCGAGTAAATAAACTGCTTGAAGAGTTAATCACGAGGTGTCGGCCTCCCCGAGCTCTGCGTACCCCGACACGCAAATGCCGGGGAGACGCAAGCGAAGCCGGTCAGAATAACAAGCGCGGGGATAGTGTGAGGCCCCGTATTCTCCTGATAGGGAATATACTGGAAAACAGTGAGATCGCTCCTTTTATCGAGAGCTGCGAAGCTCAAATATCATATGATGATCTTTGTACAGGAAGCCGTCTCTTTCACGACTCTATTGCAGAAGATTGCCCCCCTCTCGATGCATTATGTGAGCACTTTGCGAACAAGGTTCCATGCCCACGCATGAAGGATGTCGACAGACGCTTAAACCATGTAATGAATCTTGTGAAGGAATACAAGATTGATGGTGTGATTAGCTATACCCAGAAATTTTGTGACCCGTACCTATATGATATTCCTCTAATAAAAGCATCGCTGAAAAGAGCTCTGGTCCCGTTTTTGTCTATTGAGACTGATTATTCGCAAAGGATCTCGGGTCAGCTAAAGACACGAATAAAGGCTTTCCTTGATATGATTCAGTAGGTGAAAGTGTTTGGTTCTTCGTAAGATGGGAGCACCAGGCTACACATATTCTTGAGATCAGAAATGTTCGACCTAAACAAGATTGTCAGCGAATTGGTAAGGAAATCACTCCATTCCGATTCGATTTTGAGCCTTACCGCTCAGATAGGCAGACACCTTCTTTATCGAAATGACAGGCTTAGTTTCAAGATATGGATCGGGCATCTCTTTGCTATTCTCCGGGACTCAATGTTGAAGAAAAAGGCCGTGGTATGGACCAGTATTTTCATCCCATCCGAGCTTATATACGCTATGGGATGCGTCCCTTTTCACGCAGAGGTGTTTGCTCTTGTGGCCGCTTATCTGAACGTGGGCCCGGAAATGATACATGCCGGCGAGCAGGAGGGGTATTCATCCGATCTCTGCTCCTGTTACAGGTGTGCCGCCGGGCTCGTCAGCGGATCGTTTTTTCCCGTGCCGGACCTGATTATTTCTTCATCACATCTTTGTGATGGCTCAACGGCCTTTTTCAGGAACATGGCAAAATATTATGGTGTACCACATCTGCTTGTCGACGTCCCGTACGGGGATGACAAGAACGCAGAAGATTATGTTTCAAGGCAGATTAAAGATATTATTCTGCAAGCAGAAGAGGTTCTTTCTTTCAAGTTCGACATCGATAAGCTAAGGGATGTACTGACAACATCGAACGAAACCAGGAAATACTACGAGCGGTTTAATAGGCTGAGGGAACATGTTCCTGCACCTTTTTCAGGAAGCCGCGCACTCACCTATGTTTCAGGCATGATGTTTATTTCAATGGGCACCCATGAGGGGTATTCGTTTTCTAAGGCTCTCTGCCGGGAGGTTGAAGCTGATATCGCAAATTCAAGACCGGCCATCCCGGACGAAAAACATCGGATACTCTGGCTCCATCAGGTGAAACCCTATTACAAAAACAGTATCTTTACTGACCTGAAGGACAGGGGGGCTGTTATTGCAGCTGAAGAAATAACTTATATTTACTGGTCACCATATGACTTGCGATGTCCGATCGAGGCCCTGGCCGGAAGAATGATGGAAAATATCAATCTGGGTCCCATCGAAAGGCGTCTAAATGCCGTAAGGGATATGGTGAGCAGGTACAAAATCGACGGAATCATTCACTTTTCGCAGTGGGGATGCAGGCAGAGCAGCGGGGGCGCTTATATTCTGAGAAGATCGTTCATTGAAGAAGGGATACCATTTTTGGTTCTACACGGCGACTGTGCCGATCCTGCAAATTATGCCGAGGGACAGACAAAAACAAGGATACAGGCATTTCTTGAAATACTGGAAAGTACATAATGATTACTGCAGGAATCGATATAGGGTCCCTTTCAACGGAAGCGCTTATTATGCAGGATGGCAGGATATTATCCTACGCCATTGCCAAGACAGGGCCGAAAGTGAAAACGGTGGTCAAGGAAGTCTTGGATGAAACCCTTGACATGGCCTCCCTTTCCAGTGGCGGGATTGATTATGTCGTGGCCACCGGTTACGGGAGAGTAGCATTGGATATAGCCGACAGGACGGTAACAGAGATAACGTGCCATGCGACCGGTGCTTATCACTTGTTTCCGGAAACGCGCCTTGTTATAGATATTGGTGGTCAGGACAGCAAGGTAATACAGCTTGATTCGAGAGGAAAGGTCGTTGATTTTGTCATGAATGATAAGTGTGCCGCGGGAACCGGGCGTTTCCTTGAGGTGATGGCCGACGCCCTCGAGCTCGGCATAGCAGAAATCGGCCCATTGTCCCTTAAATCGAGAAAAAAGGTCCCGATCAGTAGTACCTGTACCGTGTTTGCTGAATCGGAGGTAATATCTCTTATTGCTGAAGGATGTGAAAGGCGGGATATCTTGAGAGGTTTGCATGAGGCGATTGCCAACCGAATAATCGGAATGGCTTCCAAGCTCATGTGGACCGGGCAAGTAACGATGACCGGCGGGGTTGCCAAAAATACCGCGATAGCTCACATACTTAGAAAGAAGATTCCCCTGCCGCTAAACATCCCTGAAGAACCGCAGATCGTAGGGGCGCTGGGGGCGGCATTTGTCGCACAAAAAGCGGTAGCCACAAGGAGCATGCGGGCGATGATGTTTTCAAGAACCTAAAATTGTTGGGAAAAATTGTAATTGTTCAGCATTCACCGATAATCCTCAACACTGAACCTCTGA
>QMMV01000283.1 GCA_003647435.1 Deltaproteobacteria bacterium
AGGTTCCTACTACGTCATCAAGGACGACGCCGAGATCGAACGGGTCCAGGTGACCGCGGTCGACACGACGTCCACGCCGAACACCGTGACCCTGGCGACCCTCGTAAACACATATGCATCCGGGGCCAAGATCGGCGAGGACCCGCAACCGGTCATCATCGGCAGAAACCAGATGCCGGGAAGTTTCTACGCCCTGAACAAGTTCGACGGCTGGGCCAGTGCATCCGGCCAAAGCGGCTCTTGCGCAGCGGCTCACGGCAACTTCCACACCGCGGCCAATCCCGACAAGCGCTACGGCCTGGTCACCATGTTCCCGTGGCTCGTGGCGCATACCTCGAGCACCTACAAAGAGCTTCGCGGCGAACTAATCGAGATCTACGCCATCGGAAGCGGGGCGGCCGATTCCGAGGACGTCCTCGACCTGGGCGGTGCGACGTACAAGATCTTCAACCTTTCGGGGCCCGGGTGGTGCGCGGTGAAGGAGTAATGCGGTGGCGGTGAAACCAGGGAACAAGAAAGAAATAGCGAAGAGCGCCGGGCACGTGTCGCCGCGGTACCGGGTCTTCCGGACCGTCGGCCGGGCGCATCGCATCAACGGGAGGTTGAGACGTGGCGATCGTTGACGGCAACCGCTTCGCGATCCGACCGCAATCCGGACGGGTCGTGCCGAACTATCGCACGCAGGGACCGGTGTCGGACGCGAACCTGTTCGAAGCCGTCGGTGCCGTGAGCGGGACCCGAACGATCCGACGTGAGACGGACGCCGCTTTGCGTGTGATCGCTCCTGTTCTCATCGAAGCGGATTCCCGAGCTTGGATTGTACGTCCGCTGGACCGGCGGTCCGACCTCGGACAGTGGATCATCCATCTCATCCAATTCGATGGAGACCTCGCAGCGCGGATCAGCCGGCCGGTGTCGACCCCTGGCGATACCCGCCAGGCCGTCTCCGCGGAGTTCAATGCAATCTCGGACAGCCGTCAGCTGGTGATTCACAGCGAGGCGCGGGAAACGGCGACCCGGCAAACCGTCTTCGCCGTGCTTATCCGAGAGAGCCACGAGATACAGACCTGAAATTGCCACAACAAACAGATTTGACAACATTTCGTACAGTTCTTACCGACCACCTTCCCCACAATTCAGGAACCTGCTTGAAAGGTCAAAATAGCTTCATTTCTCATTCGGTTCTTCATAGCATCCCCAGATGAAACTAGATTTGGAGGAGGGAGATAGCGTCGATGATCAGGGATTGGTCGACACCTTTTTGATACAAGATCAAGACCATGTTGCTTCCCTAAATACTCCAGAGCGAGCGAATTCCTAATGTAAACACCACGCACGGTAGAGTCACCTATTACCATCACAGCATGCCCTTTGCTTTTGAGCACCCGCCGGATTTCTCGAATTACTAGGATCATATCGCCAAGATACCTGATCAAGACAGCCTTATTTCTGGGTGGAAGCAACTGTACTTTCCCCATTTTACACAAAGCTTTTTCTACGATATTCGACGTCGGACCATCATAAGATCTCTCAGCGCCGATATTATTTGAGCGAATACCCCTCAATTGTGAAATCGAATAACCCATCCATACCAGAGAGAATTTGTGGCCGCGAAGATAATCGATAGCATTCAGGTAGGGAGGTGAGGTAATTACCCAGTCAAAGCTATTGTCTTCAAACGGTAGATTCCGTGCATCTCCATGACGAATATCAGTGGGAAGGCTGGCTCCTTCACCCTTTCTGAAGGGAGCATGCTTGGCTACGTATTCAACAGCGATACAGTATTTTTCGAACGGCTGTACCGGGGCTTTTTGATAGACACGGTGAGGCCTGCTATGCGAAACGTCCATGGCTAAAGAGACGCCGGTCTTTTTCGTGATAATAAGCCGTGAAAACGCACACCACAGCAATAGTCTCTCATGTAAGTCTCGAATACGTGAAATGGCTTTGGATAGTGCAGATAATTGGACCCGGTTATGTTCATCGAACCAATAATTAAGGAATCGGCGTGTCTCGTCATCTGCTTGGGGAGGATATGCTTCTGCTGGGTCTATTGTCTCGCTGATACTCCGTGCCCTTTCTAAGACAAGTATTCCCCTCCGGCGCAAACCGTCAGGATCGATCTCAGAACACCAAGCCTGAGCAATCAGTAAAGCGAGAGGGTCCGTGTCGCATCCATGTGCTTTATGCCCTTTGGCCTTTGTGGCGACAAGAGTAGTGCCAGACCCGGCCATTGGATCAAAAATGTCAAGCGGCCGACCTTCATTGGGAATCGCATCCCACACAATGGAAGGTGCCATCCTGGCAGGAAAAGGGTGTATCGGTCTTATCTGTTCACCAAGCATGTCTATATCCGAATCGTCTTTCTTTCTTCTTCAGGGTATTCGCCAATAGCGGTACGAATATCCTCAAGGATCAAATCTGGGCGACGGTCAATTTCCACTGTCGCCTCACGGGAGAAAACGACACCCTTTGCCATGACTTGCATGGCTTTACAGCATTCAATGAGATCGTTTTTGGAAATATTGATTGGTGGATCGCAATGCATCAATTCTGTACAAACTGCCGCATATTCAACCGCTTCGTCTGGCCTCATGTTGGCAAGTTTCCAAATTGTGTCCAGGATTTCCTTATAGGGCCAATTTTCTGGGGTCGTATTCGCAATTGAATCAATCCAGCGTTTTGAATCTTCTGGCGTTATGCAGGTTTGAAAAAGTTCATGTAGCTTTGAAAGACCGACTCTCTTGGGTGGTACCAATCGAACTAGACGAGCTAAATCGTCTATGTGCATCAGGGTTATGGTCTTACCGGTTTTTGCTTGTTCTGCTTTGATCTCCTTCACAGTGGCACAATTATCACCAGCACCCGTATCAAACCCATTGCCAATGACAAGATGATGGTCACATTTGTATTCTTTCATGTGCCGCGCGATGGCTGATACTCCCAATCTTCTAGCGGTTACTTGTTTTCCACTTTTGGCTTCTAGGCCTACTTTATAGCGTTGTGGCTTTCCATCTTCAGTTGCCGGAAGATGCGCCTCGGCTATACCATCAGGCTTTCCTCTTCCTCCAAGGCGGATGACATTGGCAAACCCTATGGCCTCAAATGCAGCTCTCATCTCTTCTTCAAGTTTGTCTGAATCATCCTTGGCATCCTGCAATGCCAAGGAAATCATGTGTACATTTCTCTTACCGGAAGAACGCACAAGTTGTCGGAGCAATTCGTCTCTACGAGAAAGAATGTCTCGTACACGACTTTCCTCCAGTCCCAAATGATACAGGTGAGCTTCTGTTAGAATCTCAGATAATGCAAACATTTCGAGCGGGAGGCTGGTCTTAATATTTGTAAACTCCTCTTGAAAACAAGCCACAAAAGGATGGGACGTATTTATTAGTAGTTTCCCTGATTCGATGTCATATACAGCAATTCCCTCTTTCGAGGATAAGGCGACGATCTCAGATGTCTGGAGCAATCCTTCATCAGAATCAGCACGATTATTCAAGTCTTCCAAGAAACGGTCCCTCTGGGCCCCTCGCAGATCGCTTGGAATACGTGTGTAAAGAGGTACGATTTTCCCAGCCATGGCCATTTGTGCGAGAGCAAGGAGGGGTTTTCTGGTCATACTGCCTGGCGCAGATGAGACGCGGGCTGCGATTAATGCACCAGGAGATTGTGATTTTTCGTGTTCAACCAACTTATTTC
>QMMV01000284.1 GCA_003647435.1 Deltaproteobacteria bacterium
GCGGACAGGCCATCCGATTGGAGACTGGCTCACTGTCTGAGTTTGAGACGGTCTCCAATCGGATGGCCTGTCCGCAATAATATTTTCAAAAAGCTAAACTGATACTGTAAAAGAAAGCTGATATGGCGATATCTACAAAGAGGCAATAGATAAGAGATTGTACTGCTGCCCTTGAAGTTTCACGTGGGATGCGGGTGACGTCCTTTTTGATACCAAACCCATGGTAAAGGGATGTAACAGTTATGATAAAGGCAAACAGTACGGCCTTCGCGATGCCCATGGTTATATCAATGGCGGATAAGGCCTTAAATGTTTCTTTGAGAAAATTTTCCATTGGAATGCTTGTAGCAGCCCAGGCAATCCCGTATCCGCCAAATATGGCAACTGTATCAAATATCAAGAATAAGCACAACATGGATGCCGTAATCCCAATAAGTCTCGGGAGGCATAGGAGATAAAAGGGGTCGATGCCCTGGAGTTCGAGTGCATCTAACTGACCGAGGATCGTCATATAACTGGTTTCTGCCGTTACAGCAACGGCTGAACGCAGGATAACGATAAGGGCGGTAAATAGTGGTCCAAGCTCGCGCACAATGAGGATAACTACCACCTTACCCAGTACATATTTGCTTTCACCGGCTGCAAAGTGCCCGGCGAGCTGCATGATCAATATGCCTCCTGTGACGAGGGCGATGAAAATCATGACGGACAGTGCCTGAACAGCCGTAAAGTAGATTTGTTCAAGGCTGAATTTTAAGACGAGTTTTCTGCCTTGCCTCGGTCGTTTGAAAAGGATGGCGATTATGCGGCAGGAAAATGCGAGGAGCTCCAGCAGGTGGTTAAGGCTTTTGAGTGTATGCCTTCCAATGACTCCGACCAAGTTGGTCATGGGATTGTCATATTTTATCTCAAGTACCCATATCCCAGGATGCAAGGTATTTTTCTTGCTCATTTGTGAGGGTATCGATACTTACATTCATGGCTGCGAGTTTTTCCCTGGCAATCTCTTTGTCAATCGTCTCCGGAACCGGATAGACCTGAACCGGGAGGGGCTTTTTTCTCTTTGCCATATACTCGAGGGAAAGGGCCTGGTTGGCAAAACTCATATCCATGACACTTGAAGGGTGTCCTTCAGCTGCTGCCAGGTTTATGAGCCGGCCTTCTGCAAGAACATTGATTTTCCTTCCGTTTTCCAATAAATACTCCGTCACGAACGGCCGGATCTGACGTTTTTTCCTGGTTATGGTCTCGAGGCCGGGAAGGTCGATTTCCACATTGAAGTGGCCTGAATTGCAAACGATGGCACCGTCTTTCATTATCTCGAAATGCGACTTGGAAATTACATTGACATCTCCGGTTACGGTGCAGAAGAAATCCCCAATTTTCGCCGCCTCCTTGAGCGGCATTACTGAAAATCCGTCCATAACGGCTTCAAGTGCTCTCAAGGGATTGACCTCTGTGACAATCACATTTGCCCCCATACCCCTGGCGCGCATGCTTACCCCACGACCGCACCAGCCGTATCCGCATACAACAAAACTTGATCCTGCAAGCAACCTGTTCGTTGCCCGAATAATACCGTCTATGGTGCTCTGGCCCGTGCCGTAACGATTGTCGAAGAGGTGCTTGGTATTGGCATCGTTTACGGCGATTATCGGATAGTTGAGCACTCCTGCATCGGCCATGCTCCTCAGGCGGATGATCCCTGTTGTGGTCTCTTCTGTGCCGCCCAGAACGTAATCGAGGGATTCCTTGCGCTCCGAGTGGAGAGTAGAGACAAGGTCAGCCCCGTCATCCATGGTGTACATCGGCTTTAGATCTATGACGGCGTCAATATGCCTGTAATAGGTTTTTTTGTTTTCGCCTTTTATGGCAAAAACCGGAATCTGGTCATGCTTTACAAGGGAAGCGGCTACATCGTCCTGTGTACTGAGGGGATTGGAGGCACACAATCTGATCCTGGCACCTCCCGCTTTCAGCGTCTGCATGAGAGCTGCGGTTTCCGTGGTCACATGGAGGCATGCACCAAGGCGTATCCCTTTGAGGGGTTTTTCCTTTGAAAATCGGAGCTTAATACGCTCTAATACCGGCATATTCTGCCTGGCCCATTCGATACGCAGTTTTCCCTCTTCGGCCAGACCTGAGTCCTTGATATCATATTCCATTCAAATCTTCCTTCCTTTTTTCGGCGTTTTCAGCCCCCCCTTTTCCACAAGTATATCGGCCTTATTTGTTTTTTCCCAGGTGAAGTCTGGATCACTGCGCCCAAAGTGGCCGTAGCAGGCAGTCTTTTTGAAAATGGGGCGCAGCAGGTCCAAGTATTCGATGATGGCTGCAGGCCTGAGGTCAAATTCTTCCCGCACTATTTGACATATCTTTTTCCTGGGCACCGCCTCGGTTCGAAAAGTATCAATCAGGACGGATACGGGGCGCGCCACCCCAATGGAGTAGGCCAGTTGAACTTCACACTTTTTGGCCAAGCCTGCGGCCACGATGTTTTTGGCGATGTGTCTTGCCATGTAAGAGGCGCTTCGGTCTACCTTGGATGGATCCTTGCCTGAAAAACAGCCCCCCCCGTGACTTCCCTGGCCTCCGTAAGTATCTACGATAATCTTTCGGCCGGTAAGCCCCGTATCGGCCATAGGCCCGCCAATTACAAAACGTCCCGTTGCATTGATGAAATACTTGGTGTCTCCATCAATCATTTTCTTCGGGACAACCTTCTTGATGACTTCCTCTATGATGGCCTCTTTTAACTCTGAATAAGAGATGTCAGGTTTGTGCTGGGCGGCTATGACAATAGCTTCCACTCTTTTCGGACTGCCGTTTCGGTATTCGATTGTAATCTGGGTCTTGCCGTCGGGCCGCAAGAAATTCAGAGAGCCGTTTTTCCGGACTTCGGCAAGGCGCATGGCAAGCTTGTGGGCATAACATATAGGCATGGGCATCAGTTCGGGGGTTTCGTCACAGGCATAGCCAAACATGAGACCCTGGTCACCGGCTCCCTGTTCCTTAAAGAGACCTTTTCCGTTGACCCCCACCGCAATGTCGGGAGACTGGTGATCGATACTGGTGATCACTGCACAGGTTTTCCAGTCAAACCCCATGGTAGAGGAATTGTAGCCTATTTCGCGAATAGTTTCCCGGATGATCTCGGGCATATCCACATAGCAAGAAGTGGTAATCTCTCCGGCAATAAAGGCAAGACCTGTGGTGACGATTGTTTCACAGGCCACGCGCCCCTTTGGGTCCTGTGCTATGATAGCGTCCAAGATAGCGTCTGATATCTGGTCGGCCACCTTGTCCGGATGACCTTCAGTTACAGATTCTGATGTAAAAAGGTAGTCTTTTTTGCTCATTTATCCCCCTTTATCGTAACAATATAGGCGTTTCAACAGATGCCCACTTGTTTTGGTATGGTTTTTTTGTAACACTTTAGCTCTCTTAGAAAACAGACATACGGAACGGACAGGCCATCCGATTGGAGACCGTCTCAAACTCAGACAGTTAGCCAGTCTCCAATCGGATGGCCTATCCGCGAGAATATTTTCAAAAATCTAAACTGATACGTTTTTTTGTATCAGTTTAGCTGTTTCAAAAAACAGACACAATGAGCATACGGGCAATCCGTTATAGACCGCCTCAAACTCGAGCATAACCGAGCGTAAAGAAAGAACAGCGCCTGGACGGTACAATAACA
>QMMV01000285.1 GCA_003647435.1 Deltaproteobacteria bacterium
GGTTTCAAAGACCGGATTGCATCGCTTGTCGATGTTGAGAGTGTACATAAATCTTGCCTCACTGTTGTTGAAGATCTCACAGCCCCCCGCCCGTTTGAGGACCTTCCGGTTACCAGATTTGGAAATCGAACACGCCCTTTTCTGAAAATCCAGGATGGTTGTAATAATTTTTGTGCCTATTGCATCATCCCTTATGCGCGTGGGCGGAGTCGGTCGCTTGCGCCGCAAAGAGTGGTGCAAAGGGTAAAAAACTTTAAAAACCAGGGGTACAATGAAGTGGTCCTTTGTGGAATCAATCTTGGCCGATACGGTAGTGATCTCAACCCGAAAACCTCGCTCTCCAGCTTGATTGAGCTCATTGAAAACCAGAATGCAATCAATAGGTTGCGCTTGAGCTCTATTGAACCTGACAGGCTATCGGAAGGGCTTATTCGACAGCTAAGCGCCTCTGAGAATTTTTGCCCTCACCTGCACATTCCTCTGCAGAGTGGAGATGATGAAGTCCTCAAGCACATGAACCGACATTACTCTTCGCAATTTTACGCTGATTTGATCCATCACATAAGCAGCGTGATGCCTGATGTTGCCATCGGCGTTGATGTCTTAGTGGGATTCCCCACTGAGAACGAAAAAGCATTTGAAAATACGTGCAACCTGATCAAAGATCTCCCAATTGCCTACCTGCATGTTTTCCCGTTTTCCAGACAGAAAGGAACCCGGGCAGAGACCATTAAAGAGGAGGTACGCCCAGAAATAATCAAAAAAAGATGTCAATATGTTCGTAAGTTAGGAGATCTCAAACGAAGGAAATTCTATGAGAGATATGTCGGCTCGGTACAGGAAGTCCTGATTGAAGGAAAACGAGACAGGACAACAGGGCACCTCAAGGGCTTTACAAGAAACTACATACCAGTCCTTGTAAGAGGCGAGGATGAACTGTTACAACAATTGATTCAAGTCAGACTCTCAAGGATAAAAAACGGCAGGGTCTTTGGTCAGCACCAGTCCAGCCAATAGGTGCGACCTGGCAGCATATATCGGATTCTCCCTCCGGCACAACATTTTCAAAATATTGTATCACTTTAGCCATTTTAAAAAGATAGACATAACGAGCGGAAGGGCAATTCGATTGTAGACTGTCTCGCTGTTTGAGAATATTAGCAAGCGTTAAGAAAGAAGAGTTGAATGACAAGCTTGACTGTTAAGCGTAAGGAATGTTGTCAACCAAATAGACATGGTTGTGATATCCAGGCGCTGTTCTTTCTTTACGCTCAGTTACCTGCCTGCCGGCAGGCAGGTGTTCGAGTTCGAGGCGGCCTACAATCGAATTGCCTGTCCGCGATAATATCTTCAAAGATGTAACGTATTAGCAAAATGTAAAGTTTCCCCAAGACCAATCTTTTTCTTGACAATACCATATATAGTGGTAAATGATAGATGATATATACAATATATTCCGGATGGTCCTTAAACCTGAAACTGGAGACAAAGCGACATGCATAAGAAAATAAGAAAAAGGGACGGGCGATACGTAACGTTTAAAGCCGACAAAATCACCAATGCAATTGCAAAGGCAGGAGCAGCCACAGGTGAGTTTGACATCAATATCGCCAGGAAACTGACCATAAAAGTGCTTAACCTGGCAGAAAAGATGTTTGATGACAAAATCATGGGCGTGGAAGATGTCCAGGACATCGTTGAAGAGGTGCTGCTATCTTCGCCATATCGAAAGACAGCCAGGGCATACATAATTTATCGTGAACAGCATGCCAGGTTGAGGGAAATTGCCTATAAGATGGAGGTCAATCTGGTCGATCAGTATCTGAAGAAAATCGACTGGAAGATCCATGAAAACAGTAACATGGACTACTCCCTGCAGGGACTTAACAACTACATTTCTTCTGAGGTGAGCAAGATTTACTGGTTAAACGAAATTTATCCACCTGAAATCAAGAAGGCACATACGGACGGTGACTTTCACATCCATGATTTGAGTATACTATCTGTCTATTGTGTGGGCTGGGATCTTTTTGACCTGTTAACGGAAGGCTTCAAGGGAGTATCAGGAAAGGTGGAAAGCCGGCCGGCTAAGCACTTGCGGAGTGCGCTTGGGCAGGTAGTAAACTTTTTTTACACTCTCCAAGGAGAGGCAGCAGGAGCACAGGCATTCTCTAATTTTGATACCCTTCTGGCCCCCTTCATAAGATATGATAATCTGACTTATAAAGAAATAAAACAGGCACTTCAGGAGTTTATCTTTAATATAAATGTCCCAACAAGGGTCGGCTTCCAGACCCCTTTCACCAATGTGACCCTGGATGTGACCGTTCCAGATTACTATGCCAACCAAGGAGTTATCATTGGTGGTGAGATGCAAAAAGAGACATACAGCCAGTTTCAAAAGGAGATGGATCTCTTTAACAAGGCCTTCCTGGAAGTAATGGCAGAAGGAGATGCCAAGGGAAGAGTTTTTACCTTCCCTATTCCTACCTATAACATAACAACTGAATTTGATTGGGAAAATCCCAAGCTGAATGACTTGTGGGAAATGACAGCCAAATATGGTGTGCCGTATTTTTCCAATTTCATAAATTCTGAGATGAACCCGGAAGATGCAAGGAGTATGTGCTGCAGGTTGCGCATCGATAACAGAGAGTTGGAAATGAGAGGTGGGGGGCTTTTCGGTTCAAACCCCCTCACGGGGTCTATTGGCGTGGTCACCATCAATATGCCCAGGATTGGCTATCTGAGCCGGACAGAAGGCGAATTCATTATGCGACTCGAAAAAATGATGCTCCTTGCAAAGGAAAGCCTGGAAATAAAAAGGAAGGTGCTGGAAAGATTCACAGAAGGAAGCCTTTATCCTTATACCAAATATTACCTGAGGATGGTGAAGGAACGCTTTAACGCATACTGGAAAAACCACTTTTCAACCATCGGTCTGTTAGGAATGAATGAGGCTTGCTTGAACTTGTTTGGCTGTGACATCGCCGAACAAGAAGGGCACAATTTCACAACAAAAGTGCTTGATTTCATGCGGGATAAATTGATAGAATTTCAGAAAGAAACAGGCAACAATTATAATCTTGAAGCAACCCCGGCGGAAGGGACATCTTACAGGCTGGCAAAACTTGACAAGAAAAAATACCCTGACATCATATGTGCCAATGAAGACGAATACAGAAAGTTCAAGGTCCCTGTGTTCTATACAAATTCCTCACAACTCGCGGTCAATTTTACGGATGATATTTTCGAAGCCCTTGACCTGCAGGATGACATTCAAACAAAATATACCGGAGGCACTGTGTTTCATGTCTATGTCGGCGAACGGATCGACAATCCCGGCGCAGTAAAGCTCCTCGTACGCAGGATCTGTGAAAAGTACCGGCTCCCCTATTTCACCCTCACTCCTACTTTCAGCGTTTGCCCGGCGCATGGGTATTTTGCGGGAGAACATCAGAGCTGCCCAAAATGTGGCCGGCCGTGTGAGATATATTCACGGGTTGTGGGTTATCTACGTCCGGTGAAGCAGTGGAACAGAGGAAAGCAAGAAGAATTTAAGATGAGAAAGACATTCTCTGTTTGATTGATGGAGGTTATCTCTGTGAGCGAAATACTAAAGTTAAACATTCAGTAACACTTTAGCTCTTTTAAA
>QMMV01000286.1 GCA_003647435.1 Deltaproteobacteria bacterium
AGGCACAGGATCGGGAACATATATGACCCGAAGATGCCGGCCAGCATCGGTTTGACCTATTGCTACGCGAGATCCTTCACGTCCCGGACGATCTTCACCTGGCTTTTTCAATACATATTCGACTTCGCTTTCGCTAACACCATGATTATAAATATGAGGCTGTTTCGTTTCAGGATCAATATAAAAACGAATTTTCATTATTCAGAAACCTCAAATTGATTCCATACAATAAGCAGAACGATTTGGTCACCGGCGCGAGATTTCGAGCGTCCGGTGCACTAAAAAGTTATGTGGTACGGCAACATCCCATAGCAAAGCATACAATCTAATCAGTTTGTATGATTATCTATGTAACCCTCAAACCCATTCAAATATATGTCAATTTTCGTCTTCAGCATAGGGAATAATTGATTATATTTCAAGACGATGGCTTTTCTCTTACTGTCTTCATCTGCTTTACGCTCGCAACGAGTAACAACCTGCAATTTGGTGTTCGCCCTCAATGAACTGGAGTTTGTCTACCGTGCTATATAGATCAAAAAACTCCATACCCCTGTTTTCCCATTTCTTAGGCAGGCCTTTGAATTCCGGGTAAATTGATGCAGCTAATTCAAGGAACTTACGAAAGTTGGAGAAGTTTTCATTCTCCTCACGAAGATCTGGGCCCCTATTGTCATAGGGAACGAGCAGCCCACAATCAACATGGTAGTTCCAGACTAAGTCTCTTCCCAGTGGGGTATTGGCAGATGCTGCAGATGCACCGGCTCCGAAAACATAAACGTGCTTCATGGTATACCATTAGGGACACGGTTACCGTGCGGTATTGGAAATTTGTCGTGTATGCACATAACGAGTTTGTAGAAAAAGTCCAATTGAAAGTGGCCACCCTTCTCCGAATACTGTTCGTGGCCATTCGGGACTATCTTGTTGGCTTCACGTGCTGGTGATAGTAGAAGTCGGCGATTGGTGTGTATAACTGATCACGCCGGAAAAGCCAGTCAATCGGTACACGATTTCTGCGTCCTAAAGAAGAACTATATGCTTTTTCCCCGGCTTATTCGTCAAATCAACAGGGCCGGTAAAATGAATCGCTTTTGGCCGCTTGACCTCTTCCTATTTGTCTCAATTCATCCTGTGATTTCATCTTCACGGGATGTATCCCATTCCACTACATTGAACCATTACCTTTTAGGAAAAATCAACTCCACCGGGCTTCTTGAATCCGCCGCCACGGAAAAACGACCTTTCAGGTTGTGTCAATCCTTAAAGGTTATGCGCTCCTTTAGTGTTATTGGGATAGTTTTGAACTGGCAAGTCGATTCAGGCTGACGCCGGCCTCTGCAGCCTTGATTGCAAGATTGCGATGAACTTCAGGAGGAACGCGGACCATAAATTTTCCGCTATATCGGCGAGATGCGATGGGTTCAGGCACAGCCTCACCGTTTTCTCGCATATCCTTGACTACATTTTCGACTACCTTACGAATACCTTTCAAGGCTGCTTCAGGTGTGGATGCCAGCCAGCTCAAGCTTGGGAATTCTGCACACAAACCTACGTATTCGTTGTCATCCTCAGACCAAGTCACTCGGTAGGTGTACCGATCATCTTTCAATGGCATGTTCTAACTCCAATCTTTCTATGGCCTTGAGCACCTGTCTTACTTGGTACGCTCTAGCCCTTCCTTTCTTACTTTGTATATTCACCCGCGGATCGGCCTGCCACGGAGTCTTATACACTCTATGGCTACTCCCGCCCTGGCGAGCTTTGCCAAAATAATGATCACATACCTTGCACAAGTCGCTGAAACGGACATCCTTTGGATTGCGCTTCATTTGTGCAAGGATGTCTTCAATCCTACTCATACATAAATGATATCACTATTGATATCGTTGTCAAGGGCAAAAGTAGGATGCCAGCAGTATTGGGCTCATATGTACCACGGGCAGCATGCTCCACCACTACCCGTCCGTCCAAATGCCCGTTTTCACCACTCTAAATCAGGATCCTGATGACGATGAATGCCCCGATTTTCGATGGACAGCCGCCCTATAAAGATTCTTCTCTAACTTTTCGCCTGATCCAACCTGCAAAACCATCCTGAAACCATCGACCTTTTCCCCTATCCCCCGCGGCTTCTTGAACCATGGATTAGTCCCGAGCTCTCGTTCCTCGACTCGGAACTAATCCTTTATTTGTTAGCCCTTTCTTACCTTAAAGATTTCATATTCCAATTCCAAATGAACCATGCTCAAAATACATTATCAAATTAAAGCTCGTTTCTTCGATATCACTTCCTCTTCTTGAAAGAACGTATTTCAGAGATTCAGGATATGCCAAAGCTGAAGCTGGCACCCAATGGCCACAACTCCATTGACCGGCACCAGCAGCGATAAGCTTAGAATAGATTTCTTTGAGATCCTTACGAGAGACTTGGAAATCTTCCATAACCGTTTTGACTGCCGGTTGTGATTCACAATAGTCGAATAGCGCATCTTCAGCAGAATCTGCGGATTGGAATACTTCATCAAAATGATTTGGGTTACTTGGCAATACAATATCTAGACGCTTGGAAATCTTTTCAAGAGCCTTCGGAGGAAGGCCAATATATTTATCGCTTTTCCCCTTCGGGACTGACAGAAGTTTTGAGGCAGCGCGAGCCGCAATAGGTCGAGTAAATCTGATTGAGACTAATGCAATGCCAACGGCAATAATACCATATTTCCAACCTGTAGTGAGAAAGGAGACAATTAATGTACCAATTATAATTGACCGGAGCACCACATCGATCTGTAGCTTTTTGGCTCCCCTTAGGAAACCATTAAGATTCAAAAGGAAGACAATTATTACCAATATGGCATATATGAGGTAAGCCATCATTTTAACTCTTTCCCTATATAGTTTTCTTTGGGTTAAACGTTACAAGTAATTCTTATCAATCTCTGTCCTGGGCTTCGTTCATCACCCTTTGCATTATACCAATTGAATGCTGTGTCACATCACCACATTGCACTTTTTTGCATTTATTAATCGCTTCTATGGCTTCTACAGAATATTTTCTATTATTCGGTCTTAGATATGCTCTGTTAAATGTACTTGCCACTCCATCAACAAATCTTTTTCTATCACTATCTTTGTTCAGCAATTCAAAAGGGGCTATTGTAACAAGTCGGCCCTTTTTAAACTTAGAACAAAGTGTGGATATCTTTTCGTACAGTGATTTAGCTCTATGCTCCAGTGAAATATCAATATCGTTTTCAGGAATAGACCAATCATCAATGAAAATGGTGAACGCAGCATCGCTTCCATATTCTTCAAAATATCCGGTAATTAGATTGAATATACAATGATCAAGGACATGAGAATGGATAATTTGGGGAATGGGGCGTTTCCGAATTTGCCGAAAATTTTGCCTTGTTTTTGCTCCGAAAGACTCATATTTGCCAACGACATTTCGAAGTGTTGGATTTGCGGTATTTACAGCCGAAACATAAATGGATAAAGGCAAGTCTGCCAAAAGGTTTGCCATGCGAATGACACGTGAAGTACGGATGCGATCATTTTTCAATGGCTTGCTATTCGACAAGCCGAAATCTGCATCGCATTTGGCAAAGATACCATTTTCATCCGATTTCTGGTAAGCAACACC
>QMMV01000287.1 GCA_003647435.1 Deltaproteobacteria bacterium
GAGTTTGAGACGGTCTCCAATCGGATGGCCTATCCGTTCCGTATGTCTGTTTTTTAAAAGAGCTAAAGTGTTACAAAAAAACAATCCAGATTCACAAGATACGAAACCCTGAACACGGAACCTCACACAGAGAGACATCGTCATGGAGTTTGCCTATTTCCCGGGATGCAAGATAGATTATTATCTCAAGCAGTACGGAATGTCCTCCCGTGCCGTTCTGAGCGCCCTTGGGGTTGAACTGGTCGATATCGAGTTCAACTGTTGCGGGTATCCCATTCGCCATCAGAGCTTTCAATCTTCAATCCTCTTGGCAGCCAGAAGCATCGCCCTGGCTCAAAAGGAAAAATTAGATATCATCACCCCGTGCATGTGCTGTTTCGGACACCTCAAATATGCTGAACAATGCTTAAAAGAAAATAGCTCCCTGAAAGAAGAAACCAATTCGATCCTGAGCAACGAAGGGCTTAAATGGGAAGGCAGTATTCAAATTAAGCATCTTCTTTCCGTTCTTTTCCACAACGTCGGGTTAGAAACGATCCGGGGACAGATTCAAAATCCGTATCACGGCCTCAGGGTTGCCGTCCATTACGGCTGCCATGCCTTGCGGCCGGGAAATGTCGTCCGCTTCGACAACCCACTCGCCCCGACGCTATTCGAAAACCTGGTGGACGTAACCGGTGCAGAAAGTGTTGACTGGGCCCGGCGGCTCGAGTGCTGTGGCAACCCTTTGTGGGAAAAGAATAACTCACTTTCGCTCAAGTTGATGAGAAAAAAACTCGAAGACGCGACACAATCCGGGGCGAAGTTTTTATGCACAGCGTGCACTTATTGCCAGATTCAGTTCGATACGGTCCAGGAAGCGGAGCTACTTCAAGGGAGAGGAACAGACGCGCTGCCGTCGATACTGTATCCCCAACTGTTGGGACTAAGCCTCGGGCTTGACGAAACGGCTCTGGGCCTGGAATACAACAAAATAGATATTCGGGGCATTAAGAACTACCTGTAACTACTCAGGTTCAGGGTTGGTTGCTTTGCTCTCTTCAGTTTAACCGGACAACAAGAAAGCCGCATCTTAATTATTTACTATTCAATATCGCACGTCCACTCCTTGCACTCTGCCCGCCTGAGCTTCTCGAATTCGTCTTTCGATCCTCGTCAATAATTATTACTTAAGATGCGCCCCCTCTCGTTCCCACATTGCTATTAAAAATCCATTTTTCAAGGATTTCAAGGACGCGCTCCCTTTTAATCGGCTTTGCAATATAATCATTCATGCCTGCCTTAAGGCATATCTCACTGTCACCTTTCATCGCATGGGCTGTCATAGCAACAATCGGAACGGTATCAAATCCCTTTTTTCTGATAGCTTGTGCCGCTTCAATTCCGCTCATCACCGGCATCTGAATATCCATGAAGATCAGATCAAAATCACCGGGAGATGCTGTGTATTTTTCAACGGCCTCCTGGCCGTTATTGGCTACCTTCACATGATATCCGGCTTTCATCAGCATCATCTTTGCAAGTTTCTGGTTAACCGGGTTATCTTCTGCCAAAAGGATACGCGCAGAATGTTTCATATCCTCTCGAACCGAATACTGGGTAACGATCTTTGGTTTCAGCTTTTTACCCTTTTTTGCGCCCAATAGTCTCTCTAACATCTTATACAGCTTTTCCTTGCGGATGGGCTTGTTCAGAAATCCATCAAATCCTGCCTCTTCACATTTTCTGGCATCTCGTTCCATTAAAGAGGACAGGGCAATCAGAGGAACATGACGAATTTCAGATTTAAAACTGCGAATTGCTTTTGCCACATCATATCCATTTATCCCGGGCATATGGATATCGCAGATACAAAAGTTAAAAGGGTTTTGTTCCTCCAGGGCTTTTTGTAAAACGGGTAAAACGTCTTTTCCGTTTGTCAGAGCAACTACATTTATACCCACTGGCTCCAACATGTGCTTTAAGATATCCAGATTGTTGCGGTTATCATCAACAATTAGAGCCTTTTTGCCGGAAAGTGAGACAGGGGCAAATCTCTTGGTTTCTTTTTTTTCAGATTTTCCAAGCCACGCCGTAAAGTGGAAGATACTCCCTCTGCCCACTTTGCTTTCTGCCCAGACCTCTCCTCCCATGAGATCTGAGATTTTCTTGCAGATGGCTAAACCCAATCCTGTACCGCCATATTTTCTTGTAATTGAGCCATCCGCCTGCGAAAAAGGCTCAAATATAGTGGACAGTTTATTTTCAGGAATGCCAATGCCTGTATCTCTGATCTTTGCATGAAGTTTTACCCGGGTTTTCCCCTCATCTTCAACATCGAGGGAGATTTCGATCTCTCCGGTCTCGGTGAATTTTGAAGCGTTGCCCATCAAATTGGTCAGAACCTGACGAAACCGAGTCGGATCTCCCTTAACCATGGAGGGGACCTTATTCCCGATGCGGCATGAGAGCTCGATAGATTTTGATTCAATCCTTGGACGAACCATTTCACAAACATCATAGACCAAGAGTTCCGGATCAAAATCAATCTCCTCAAAATCAAGCTGACCCGCCTCAATCTTGGAAAAATCAAGGATATCGTTGATCAAAGAAAGTAAAGATTCGCCACTCCTTTTGATAATGCTTACATAATCTCTCTGCTCTTCATCTAAATCAGTATTAAGGAGCATGTCGGAAAAACCCAGGACCGCATTCATGGGCGTTCGGATTTCATGGCTTATGTTGGCCAAAAAATGACTCTTGGCAACGTTAGCAGCCTCAGCTTTCTGTTTGGCCAAATACAAACTTCTTGTGCGGGATTCTAATATATCTTCCATTATTTTTTTTGCCTTACGTTCTCGCTCAAGCTTTGCTTTGAGTGTTTCAATCTCATCCATCACCAGAGATCCCTGTTATGAAAATTGGAGATGCAAAATACATTCACGAGCTCCATCTCGCATGCATTGCTGATGGCTATAAGATATTTTCTGGCCGAAATAATCGGCAACGCCATCCAGGAGACCTTCTACCAATTTGCACAACTTTCTTTCTGAGTAATAGCGGAGCCTTGCCTTGTTGTGATTTACATCTTCAACTTTGATTAGTGGTGGGTTGGATTGTTCAAAGAGTTTATCAACTTCTACGTGGATGACATCGTTTACGCTTTTTAGGAATTCAAGTGGTGAACGAAGATTATCAAGAAAAACTGGATACCTGTCCGCTAAAACAGGAAACATGTATTTACCAAGTTCATAGACCAAATCGTCAACCGGCAGATTTATTTTTTCAGAAAGCAAAGTAGCCATGGCGAACCAATCTGAATCCGGGTAGGATTCAGGTCCTACAAATGGCAGAACATCCGCAGAAAAGTGAGCTTCGGCATATATTTCCTCCAGAATTTCGTCGCCAAATTTGTCAACAATTAGGCTTTCCAAAAGATTAAAGATAACGCCTTTCATTACGATATGTCCTTATCAAATGGGTAGTATTTCGGAAGTGATGTAAGATTTCTCCTCTCTTTTTCGGCCAATTCTTCGTAAGACTTTAGCTCATCTATGAAATCCAGACCAAGCGGTCTCAGAAACCAGTGAAAGTCATACCAAGTACCAAATTTAACGTAAATCTCACATTTAAAGATTGTCGATTTCCCCTTTTTATCGA
>QMMV01000288.1 GCA_003647435.1 Deltaproteobacteria bacterium
TAAAAGAGATCTGCCAGATGTCTTTTGCCACATATTCGTCCCTTGTTACACAGCAACCCGGCCTGGATGAAAAGATTAAGAAGGCCGGCCGCAAGCTGATGGCATTTCTCCCGGGAGCCCTTTGTGAAGGGCCTGAGGTTGTGCTTGATCTCATGAGAAAACGGACTGCTTTGATCCGCGACATTGCCAATCTCAATCATAGACTCAAGGTGCTTGAGTCAAGGCTTTCTAAACTCAGATATCTCGTCCCAGGGCGGCTCTTTCTGGATCGTCGTGACCGGGCCTACTGTGTCATCAAATATCAGCTAAGACGGGAGGGCCAGGGGGTGCTTGCCTGCCGGGTGAAGCAAAAAGCTCGCCGGCGGGCCGGGCGCTTAAGAATGAGGTGGTTTGAACCGAGAAAGGTTTCAAAAATACTCGACAGAGTACTCGACCTGCCGCCCGTCGATGACACGTACAGCGTTGTAAAGCTGATGACCCGGGCTGCCCGGGAAGAGCTTCCGCCGGTACTGGAAGAGCTTACCATGGGAGAAAAAGAGGTCTCTGAGCTCACACCTTTAAAGGACCGCATAGCTTTACTTGAACAGGAACTAGGTAATCTAATCTGTAACAAATGCTGTCAATTCAAGAGATGTCACGGAAAAATAAGAGGGGCTTTCAGGCAAGTGCGCGACGAATTTGCCCTTATGTGGGATACTGCAAATGCGGTGCGCATGCACTTATGGAATGATTTTGTCAAACACCTTGAATGTCTAAAGGCAGAGGGGTTCGTAAGTGAAGAAAACAAGCCGACCCCTGATGGTATCTGGGCATCTCAACTCCGGCTCGACAGGCCACTGCTGATTGCAGAAGGTTTGCGCAGGGGGCTTTTTCCGCCCGAGCCCGCCCTGCTGGCTGCCCTGGTGGCGCCGTTCGTGTCTGAGCGTGAAATGGATGTAAAGTTAGATGTCTCAGCCGTTCCGAAGCGCCTTATAGATGGATATCAACGCATGAAAGAGGGTCTCGCTCCGCTAATGGACCGCATGGCTGTCCGGGGATTCGAGGTGAAGCCCATCAATCTCTGGCCTGCAGCCACGATCTATGCCTGGGCTAATGGACAGCCGTGGGATCGGGTCCTCGAGATTGCTGGAATGGCAGAAGGAGACCTCGCCATGCTGGTTACCCGGACTGCCGACAATTTAAGACAGATGACTTCCCTGAAAAGGACACATCCCGGTATTGCGCAAAGCGCCGCGGAAGCTATTGACATAATCTTGCGGGAACCTGTTGTGATGTGAGGGCGATTCATGAATCGCCCTTGCTGCTGAACCGGCTCACTATAACCATGACTAACAAGCACAGAATAATCGGCAAGATGCTCAGGTACCTGGGGCCGAGCACATGATGCAAAAAGGACTGACCCCCCTCTGTAAGGATGGCTTTCATAACGGTTCCCCCGTGGATCCTGCCCAATATGGCTGCACTGCCTCCTGCTACAACGCCACAGAAAGCCCCTCCGGGCGTGATCTTGAACCGATCCCGGTAAAACGTTGCCAGGGTCGGAAAGACAACACCTCCCACAAAAACCGTATAGCCTAAGAGCAGCGACGAGATGATTCCCTGCTCAAAGCTTGCAACCAACCACGCAACCGCCCCGACCGTTACAAGTACAGCCCTGGTAAGGTTAAGGTACCGAGCTTTCGGAATCCGCCACAGCGGGGCAATTACATTGAGCGTAAGGATGGTGGAAGCAGAAATAAGACACGTGTCGGCAGAAGACATGATGGCTCCTAAGAACCCGGCTATGATCAGCCCCTTGAGCCCGACCGGGATCAAAACGCTCAGAGTTTCCGGCAGTGCGGCTTCAGGCGCAATCCCCGGAAATTTGCTGCGGGCAAGCAGACCCAAAAAGGCAAGCAGAAAAGAAACAGGTATGACGACTGCAGCCGCAAAGAGTGCAGACCTTCGGGCAACCTCATTATTCTTTGCACAAAGGACACGCGAATATATATCCGGCCCAACCAGATATGGCAGCCCAACAATCAGAGGATAAAAAACCAGCACCTCATACCAGCCGAAGGCGGCAGAGACCGGAAAGCATAAATGCCCTGCCGGTACGTGCTCAGCAAGGGCATGGATAAAATGCCCGGACGGGATGAGATAGCCAAGCGAGACCAGCAGGCCTCCTGCAAAAAGGATGAGCTGCCAGGAGTCTGTCCTGATGACCGAAAGTTGCCCTCCCCAGAAGGTGTACAGTATGAAGACAACTGCCACAATGGCGAGTGCCCAGTCGAAATCAAGAGAGAAGATACTGCTCAAAAGCCTGCCTCCTGCAATCATCTGGGCGGCTATGACCCCGCACCAGGCCACAGCAATCGTAAGACCTGCAGGGAGGGCAACATTTCTGCCGTATGCATTTTTCAGGATATCAGGAAGAGTGTAGACATTTAGCGCACGCACTCGCCCGGCTAAAAAGAAAGCAAATGGGATCAGGACAATTCCTCCGGTTAATGACCACCAGGCAGCCGTCAGGCCCCGTGAATACCCGAGACCGATTATCCCCAACGTAGAGGATGCGCCAAAAATGGTGGCCACCAGGGAAGCAGCCACGCGTGCCGTATTATATCTGCGATCCGCAACCCAGTATGATTCTGCATCCTGCCGCCGGCTCCTCCACCCGACAAAAAGCATAAGTGAAAAATATACCGCAATTACGACTAAATCGATCATTTAGCTGTTCTGCCACCCAATTGCTGGCCGGTGTTTTGTCTTCACGTTGAGTGTCGTCGTCTACCCTCAAAACTGGGGCAACTGTATTTATCCTCAACGTAAGGCTTGATATCGAGGATGGGCGTGCCATCCACCATGTCGAGACCTTTTACATGAACGATGTTGGCTTCCACACCTGTCACCTCGAGGACCGACATCCCGACAGGGTTGGGTCTGATTGGTGAACATGTGCTGAAAACCCCGATTCTCTCCTGCCTGTTTGGTGGAGTCTGCGTGAGAAACTCGGGACCAAAGTTGACGCCGCGATGAAAGTGAAAGATGACCACGATGCGCTGTCCAGGCCTTATGTCTTTGAGCCCTTCCGTGTACGCCTCGTCAATGACCAGAGAACCTTCCACATCGGAAAGGCTCCAGTGCCTCGGAACCCTTGTGCTTTCTGTTCGCACGAAGCCGATATATTTCATTGTCACACTCATTCGAAGCAACTCCGTTGTCCGTCAGTAAATGGTAAATAGTCAACAGCTACAATGACTCAGGCTTTATTTCAAGACAAAATCAGGATTATGCCTGAAATCTCTGCCGCAAGACAATTGTCAGCAATTTTTTTCAGTGGCAAATCTTATAGAAGCGTGGTATGGGATCAAAGATAAAGAAAACAGAAAGATAGCCGATGTTTTCATAACGTCTCAAAAAGTATCAGTTTAGATTTTTGAAAATATTAGTGCGGATAGGCCATCCGATTGGAGACTGGCTCACTGTCTGAGAGCATTAGTGAGCGTTGAGAAAAAACAGTAGGGTGGATATTCGTCCTTGACGATAACTGATATTGTGACCGAATGGATGTTATTTGAACTTCTAAGCGCTGTTTTTTCTTTACGCTCAGTTACCTGCCTGCCGACAGGCAGGGGCTCGAGTTTGAGA
>QMMV01000289.1 GCA_003647435.1 Deltaproteobacteria bacterium
GGACAGGCCATCCGATTGGAGACCGTCTCAAACTCAGACAGAGAGCCAGTCTCCAATCGGATGGCCTGTCCGCAATAATATTTTCAAAAATCTAAACTGATACTTAAAACGTTTTTTTGCTAACAAATCCTGGCGCAGCGGAAGATCAGCGATGTCCACTGTTTGAGCCCGGAGGGGGAGTTTTGATATCGCCTGTAGCAAGCCTTAGATTTGTCAAAAAACGTTTTAGACCAAGCGAAAAGGGATTTGGGCAACAGGCCGTAAATAGGAAACCCTTCGCACAACTCCTTTACAAGGCCACTATGAACTTTTTGGTGCGCCTGTCTGGCCTGTTTGGTTGGTCTGGTTTGTCTGGTTGGTCTGGTGTGTTAGGTGTGTCTGGTCTGTTTGGTTGATCTGGGCTGTTTGCCGGGCGAAGTTCACCCCGTTAAATAGGGTTCCCTTCTGGAAATTTAACGGGGCAAGCTGCCCGCACATGTCGGCAAATCCCAAGCTGTTGGAGGGCATTAGGCCGAGTTTTTGGGGTTTGGTGAGCAAGCCCAGGGATGTCAAAGAGTTCATACAAAGGAGTGAAAAGGGGGTTGTGCAAAGGTCTCAATTGAGGGGTGTTACCAGTGCAAATTGTGTGCAAAAACTGCAAGACGAAATTCAGAGTCCCGGATGAAAAGCTACCAAGGGGGCAGATAATTTCCCTCAAGTGTCCAAAATGCAAAAACAAGATACAGATTGACACCACGCACAGGACACAAGACATCACATCGCCTGTAAAGCAGAAGACAATAATTGATCAGGTAGCTTCTGATACCTATGACGCCTCTGAAAAACCTTTTGATTTTCTCGAGGAAGGTGTCGAAACCGCACTTGTTTGTGAACATGATCAGGTCTTAAGAGAAAAGATTCATTCTGCCCTCCAGCGGATGGGATACCATGTGACAATGGCAGAATCGGCTCGAATTGCCCTAAAGTATATGCGATTTCATGTTTTCGAGCTTGTCGTTTTGGATGAAAACTTCGATGGCACTGATGCCCGGACAAACCACGTACTGCAATACCTTGGGCATCAAGCCATGAATACCCGCCGAAATATCTTTGTAGTCCTCCTCGGCAACCGTTTCAGAACCGGTGACAACATGATTGCCTTCAATAACAGCGCAAATCTTGTGATTAACACGAAAAATATGGATGACCTTGAAAAGATTCTAAAACGCGCCCTGACAGAACACAGGGAATTTTACCAAGTTTTTAAAGAGACTTTGAAAAAGACGGGCCGAGCATGATTTTCAGAAAGTGCTGTCCTTTTGCACGTGATCGTAGATGATTCGGAGTCCTTCCAGTGTCAGGTGTGGCTCAACTGCTTCAATCGTCTCTGTTACTTCTGCCATAAGCTCCGCCAAACCGCCTGTAGCAATGATCCTCGGAGCCGGTCTCATCTCCTTTTCAATCCGGCGTACAATCCCGTCCACAAGCCCTGCATAACCATAGATAATCCCTGCGTTCATGCTGCTAATCGTATCTTTTCCAATCACCCTCTCCGGTCTTGCAAACATCTCGATTCGAGGGAGCTTGGATGCCTTCCGAAAAAGGGCTTCGGCAGAGATCAGGATACCCGGACTAATAACGCCACCCAAGTAGGCACCTTCACGAGAGATACAATCAAATGTCGTTGCAGTTCCGAAGTCGACCACAACCAAGCTTGTCCGGTATTTCTGAAAGGCTGCGATGGCATTTACAATCCTGTCTGCACCAACTTCAGCAGGGTTGTCACACAGGATAGGCATTTCTTGAAATGTGCCGGCATCAACCCATACGGGTTCTTGATGAAGGTATTTAGCGCAAAAGCTTTCCACGATGTTTACCATAGGAGGAACGACGCAAGAGATGATAACTCCTGTAATCGATTTCATTGATGAGCCTTCGCTGGAAAAGAGATTCTTGATCAACAGGCACAGCTCGTCTTCCGTCATTTCCCTTTCGGTTCGCACCCGCCAGTGGTAGGTGAGGTCTTTACCCGCGTATACACCTATAACGATATTAGTATTTCCAATATCGATTGCCAGGAGCATGGTTGCGGTATCCTTATTTAAAGATGGTTATCCTGAGCTTCTCTGGCTTAGCTTTTACCAGTGTTGTGTTCAGGGGCGGCTCGATTACAGCAGGATGCAAGTAGGTGCCGGGGCTCAGCCCCTTGAGATCCACATATACATTTATTCCATCACCCTGAGCTAATCTGTTCATCGTATTTACCGGCCCCCGGAGCAAGAGTTTAATATTTTCAGGCTTTATGCTGTACTTGGAATTGTTCCCTTTGGCGCGAACATGAACATCTATCCATTTTTCAACAGTCTTCTCCTCAATCACAACCTCAACCTCAACCAACGTATTGGCGGTCGGTTTAACATACGGGCTGTGATTCAGATTCAAAGCCACTTTTTTCTTTATCGTCTCGGCCAACCCTGACAGATCAATCGGAGTGGTACGCACAGCGCTCACTTTTTCGAGCAAACTCTCTGGTCCTGTAAGCCGGATTGAAGAAGGCAACACCACCACCTTCGAAGCAGTATAGCCAGCGGCTGGAGCATTGTTTAAGTCCGGGATAACAGGAACCAGCTTTTCCACGCGCCTTTCGATACGCAGGGTAAAAGATGCCGGATTGACTTCAAGGACAGAAACGCTCTGCGGCACCATTATTTTCTCAGGCGGCACCTTGATAAGTAACGGGCCAGCTCCCGCTGATGTCAAATCAATCTCATGGGATAGCTGCAAGCCTTTAAGATCTTTCAAAAGGTTTGAAGGCCCCTTCAAACAAGCCTCTAATACGGGAAGATTGCCGACTATCATCAGTTGTGGGGCAAGACCGGCAAGTTTCACATGAATAGGGACGGTTACCTCACTCTCCTTCCCATAAAAAATCAAGCTCACCCCGAGCACAAGGACAAGTACAACAGCGATAATAAAGAGGAGTGTGTGAGGCCGCCTATTATTCATTGATCACAAACCTCACAGATATCCGCAAAGCATCTTTTTTGAGCATCATTCATTGGCTGTGGCAGAGTTCCTGATAGCATCGGCGACTTTCAGGATTTGCCGTGTTCGTTTTACATCGTGGACCCGCACGATATGGCCCCCGCCCATGGCAATAGCTGCTACTGCAGCCTGTGTCCCCACCTCGCGGGTTTGATTGCCCGGGCCAAGGACGTTTGATATGAAAGATTTTCGCGAAGGTCCTACCAGAACAGGAACCCCAAGGGAATGGAATTCCGAAAGCTGTCTTATCAGCAACAGATTGTGTCGGACTGTTTTACCAAAGCCGATTCCCGGGTCCACAATGATCTTGCTGCGCTCAATACCTGCCCTTTCGGCACGTTGAATGGCATCTGCCAAAAACTCTTTAACCTCTTGTACAACATCTCTATACCGGGGATTGATCTGCATCGTCTTTGGTATCCCTTTCATGTGCATCAGGATCACGGGCACACCGGCCCCTGCAACCACATCTGCCATCGCCGGATCAAGCCTCAATGCGCCAATGTCATTAACCAGGCAGGCCCCCGCTTCAAGAGCCTGTCTTGCTACCTCGGCTTTGGTCGTATCAATCGATATTGGCACAGGA
>QMMV01000290.1 GCA_003647435.1 Deltaproteobacteria bacterium
AGACTGGCTCACTGTCTGAGTTTGAGACGGTCTCCAATCGGATGGCCTGTCCGCAATAATATTTTCAAAAAGCTAAACTGATAACATTATTCCATATGCAGAGCAGCAAAAGGCTGCCCCAGCATAGCTTATAATCTCAAGGGGTTGTAGAAATTCCGAAACGTTCCATTACCCGGCTTTTGCTTTCTGAAACTTCCTCAGTTGGCTTTCATAATAATCCCTGTCCTCCGGGTTCTTGGCCAAGGCCTCCCTTATAGTAATAATCGCTTTCTGATACAACCCGTTTCTGTAGTAACTTTCTGCCAGGGTATCCAGGATATGAGGGACAGGTTTCAGGGCAACAGCTTGCTTTGCATAGAAAAGGGCCTTCGGTGGATTCCGGTATTCAATCTCCTCGCACGTGGCATAAAGCCAGGCCAGGTTATTGAATGCCTCAGCATCGTCTGGCGCAAGCGCAATCGCCTTTTCGTACGCCGCTATTGCTTTTGCATACTCTTTGTTCTGATAACAGACGGAAGCCAATATGGTATAAAGCTCTGCGTTCGCGGGGCTCTGCTTGAGTTTTTCTGTCACCACCTTTTCCACAAAATATCTGTTTAGGCTCTTTCCCATCTGGCCGAAATTAATGGAATAGCCGAGGTATCCGGCGCAGACAAGTCCTGCCACGAAAACCATCATGCTCCTTTGCAATTTACGGTCATGCCGTGCGATCAAGTCTCTGTCAGTCTCGCACTTTGTCAAAAAATCAATCCGCTCACGAATACTGAAATGGTGCCAGCAGGGCCTGTCGTGTGACTGCCCGCTGTAAGTGGCAATCTTTCTTAGGGATGAAACGAGACCACTGCCTGTCCCGAGAAGCTTGAATGCGTAAAGGTCGGCCTGACGCTCGCAGTTGCGCATGAAATAGCCAAAAATAAACCGGAAGTAGATCACAAACGTCAGGGCCATGGCCGCGGCAAACAGGATGGAGACCACCGCGGATGGCTCCCCCCCATGGTAATGCAACACCGGAAGGGCCAGGTTTCCATAGAGGATTGCATAAAGGATGAGGTCGAATGTGCTGTAAGAAAGGACTATAAAACCGAGGAAAAATACGAGGTAAAATACCAGATGTCTGCGTTTGATGTGACCGATCTCATGGGCCATAACGGCGTCCACTTCGTCAGGGTCCAGGATCTGAAGCAGGCTCTCCGTAACAAGGATGTACCGAAATCTCTTGACCAGACCCATGATGCCTGCGGTAAGGAGCTTGCCTTCAAAGAGAGGCCAGTTCAAGATGCCTCTGTATGCCAAAGACGCCTTCTTGCAAATGTCTTCGATACGTTTTCGTTGTGCTCCCTGTGGCAGTGGGCGGCATCGCCAGAAAAACTTTATCAGAGAAGGGGCAACAACAATGAGGGCCGCCAGAAAACATGAAAAGAAAAGAATCTGTCCTTCGGGCTTGGCCAGCAGGTCAGAGGAGACCTTCAGAGGAATAAGATTGATGATCTCCGCCAGGGCAGAGATGAAAATCCACGGCAAGATTACGGGAAAATTGAATAAAATATTTGAAAACAGGTAGGACCTTCTGGAGACCCTGGCCTGAAAAAGGCGCCTGTAGCAGGGATGAGCTTCCCACCATATAATCGCAAGGTAGCCCATAAAAAGGGCGACGAACAAAAGACCCATTATAGTTGGTGAAGCTGAGACGAAGGGGATATCCATCAGAAAAAGTTTCAGGTTCAGCGCGTAGAGATTCAGGGAAAAGATCACAATCGCCATGATCGCCTGTCGGTTGAACAGACGGTCAAACTGGCCGTGTATGGCAGGTGAATATCGGCCTTCGATCTTTTTAGAAATGTTTCGAAAGGCACTCTTTGTAGTTATGACAAATATGGCTAAAAAAGCTGAGAAGATGATCAGGGTCTCAAAAGGCCCAAAATAAGGCTCTTCTGGCGGGTAATAGGTGGTATAGATAAGGACAACGATGATGAAATAGACGATATTGCCATACATATGCCCTTACCTGTAGATCGTGCCTTTCCTTTCGGACATAAACTTTATGACATTTTCCAGGATTCCATTCAAGTCAGTCTTTGGTTCAAAGCCTATACAATCTTTAATCTTTTGAATACTTGGCACTCGTCGCCGCATGTCTTCAAAATCCTTTGCAAAAGCCACATCGTACGGAATGTATTCTATCGTAGAGTCCGAGCCTGTCATGGCAATGATTTTCCTGGCAAGGCTCTCGATGCTGATTTCCTCTGTGCCACCAACGTTAAACACCTGTCCTGTGGCATCCGGGCTCGCCATCAGGCCCATGAGGGCATCAACCACATCCTTGACATACGTAAAGGTGCGGGTCTGTTTGCCATCTCCATAAACGGTGAGAGCCTTGCCTTCGAGGGCCTGTCCCACGAATCGTGGAATAACCATCCCGTATGCCCCTGTCTGCCTCGGTCCAACCGTATTGAAGAGACGGGCAATGACCACGTCCAGGCCGTTTGTCCGGTGGTAGGCCAGCGCCATAAACTCATCCATGAGCTTGGAGGCTGCATAGCTCCAGCGAAACTTTGTAGATGGGCCGTAAATGACATTGTCGGTTTCCACAAGCGGAGCATGCAGGTGTTTTCCGTATACCTCAGATGATGATGTTATCAAGACTCTCTTCTTGAACTTGTTGCAAAGCTCTAAAACCTTTTCGGTTCCCTGGATATTGGTTCGAATCGATTCAAACGGGTGCGCAAGGACATAGAGAACACCTACGGCCGCTGCAAGGTGGTAAACCTGATCACAGATACCGACCAACTCCAACATTTTTTCGTGATTCAGAATTGAATCAACAGTGACGAAAAAACGATCCTTGAAACGTTTCTCTTTCTGCAGGCCGGCAATGTTGTCAAGAAACCCTGTTGATAGGTCATCAATCACATAGACCTCATCTCCTTTATTGAGATGTGCTTCAGCAAGATGCGATCCTATGAAACCCGCTCCCCCGGTAATAAGAACTCTCACAGCCTACCCCTCCTGTGGTAAAGTCGTTTCTTTCATGGGCCAAGATGATACCAGGAATCAAATCTTCGCTTTGACATTCCGATGATACATTGCTACTCCCATAATCGTATCAGGTTGATTTTTTGAAAGCATCTGAGTCTATTGTTTAAAAGAGTTGTATCAGTTTAGATTTTTGAAAATATTATTGCGGATGGCCTGTCCGTTCCGTATGTCTGTTTTTTAAAAGAGCTAAAGTGTTACAAAGAGTTAAAGTGTTGCCTATGAAGCAGAGTTTTCGATACAGGTGCTTCCTAACAACTTTTCAGTCCGATTGCAACCTAAACGGTTTTGCAGAGCAAAAAGCTTTCCCATCGTGAAAAAACAGGATCAAATTCATCGAAGGATTCTGCTTGGTGCCCACTTTTCTATTGCAGATGGTTTGTACAAGGCCATCCTTACCGCATCCGAATATGGATGTACTGTTTTGCAGATATTCACAAAAAATGCCGGCACGTGGGAGGAGCGCAGGCTGTCCGCCCACGACATCGAGCTGTTCGATGCTGCAAGAAGGCAAAGCAGGATAGAGCTCATCTGCTCACATACGTCTTATCTGATCAACCTTGCCTCACCTGAACGC
>QMMV01000291.1 GCA_003647435.1 Deltaproteobacteria bacterium
GTCTAAATTTCAATATATTGCTCTCCGATCTTGCGTTTACACTACATATGGTATAAAAAACTACGGGGTGCTTCGATCTGTTTACATTTAATTAACAAACTGATAATTCCTCTCAGGGCATTTGTCAAGCCATATCGTTAATTTTTCCTTTCCGATCTGTAAATTTTGTGCTATGCTTTGCGAAAAAGGTTAAGGGAGGCAAATCATGCCTAAAGCTTTTGACAGGGAAGTACTGCGTAAACGCATTACTGAGACGAGGAAAAGCCACGGGATGAATCAGGCCGAACTGGCTGAGAAGGCTGGTGTCACCCCAGCCGCAATATCACAAATAGAGAAAGGCACCAGGGTTCCGACTATCCCGGTGCTTCACAAGATTGCAAATGTCTTAGAAGTATCCCTCGACTATTTGACTGGCAAAACAGATACTTCTGAGCTGCAAGATCTATTACAGCATGATGATCTCGTGGCTTTTTTCCGTGGGTTCGAGTCCCTCGGAAGCGAAGACAAGGAGATTATCAGGAAACACATTGAGTTTTTGAAATCTCAAAATGAGGGGCGGAAGGGAAGTGACGCCACAAGCTGAAGCCACCAGTCTTTTAGAGGAGCTTGGTATAAACCAACTCCCAATCATCCCGACGGAGATATGCCAGAGGCTGGATATCCATTACTGTGAAGATCATCTGAAGGATCTTGATGGTTTCCTTGTCCTAAACCAAAAGGTGGGGAAAGGGATTATTTGCGTTAGTAGCCTCATCGCAGAACAGGGCCGCAAGAATTTTACTGTGGCTCATGAGTTAGGTCATTGGTGCATGGACAGTTTTGAACAGAACGCGTTCTACTGTTCCCGAGATGATATAGAGTCTTTCAAACCAACCACAAAGCCAATTGAGCTCAGGGCCAATGAATTCGCCGCCGAATTCCTCATGCCCCAATTCATCTATAAGCCCCTGGTGGATGCCAGGTCACTCGGCTGGGGCCAGATCAAAGAGCTCACTGCCTTAAGTCAAACGACTTTAACCGCCACAGCGATCAGGTTCATGGATCTTACTGACGAAGCGTGCTGTCTTATCGTAAGTCAGGCAGGCAGAATAGCATGGTTCCGGAAATCAAGAGACTTTCGCCCTTATGTCCAGATGGATAACCGTCTCCTATCACCGGGAACGGTCGCCTATGCGATTTTCCAGGGTAATATACCTCCTGTGTGCTTTGAAGACGTCAAGGCCGACAACTGGGTATCCGGCCGGGGCGTCAAGCCATACACTGAAATCCTGGAGTGGTCTTTGCCTCTCAATTCTCATGGGCATGTCCTTACTCTTCTTTACGACGAGGAAGGAATTGCAGGGTGGGACGAGGATGATGATGTGGATGAGGAAGGCGAGGTTGAGTGGGAACCTCCGACTTTTCACAAGGGTAAGAGAAAAAAATGAACATGTTTCCTCAGACAGTTTAAAGGAAAGGGATAGCTTCCCAGGTTTTTTAAGAAATCTTTTGGGTTTTTGACCGTATCCCTGCCTGCCGGCAGGCAGGTGTAAAAAGTGTATGATAAGCTTTCATGCAGGTCTCCTATTAGCGGCAGGTAAGTGGCCATATAGACAGGTAAAATCCTTGACTAAATAACTAATTTGAGATTAGTTTATTTAAGTTTTCAAAATACTCGGGCTTTAACTATTCTATTACCGTCAAAACCTAATGCTCGGTCCGGGCGGGAAGCGGGAAGATGTCAGCGTTACAAAGGGTGCTGTCCCACTTGGTTAAGGTGGCGGTGAAGACATAGGATCTGACTGCAGCGCTGCTTGCGGGTGGCTCACCGGCGACGCCGGCGGACCTGCCTGCCGGTAGGCAGGGATGAAGAAACGCTTTGAGGAATACCTCGATGAACTCACCAAGGGGCATGAGCAAGGGAAAGTGAGAATTGTATTGGAGTGAGAACGGGTGAATCTCGATGATTTAAAGGATTTGGTGCGCAAAGGCGAATCAGATCGGGTGGAGTTCAAACGCTCCACCGGCCAGCGAACTGCTGCGGCCAAAACAGTTTGTGCCATGCTCAACGGGCTGGGCGGTTTTGTAATCTTCGGTGTAACCGACAAAGGCGAGATCATCGGCCAAGAGGTTTCCACCAAAACACTGGAGGACCTTGCAAGCGAGCTTCGCAGAATCGAACCGCCTGCGTTTCCCGAAATCGAAACAATTCCTCTCAAAGAGAATCGATCGGTTATTGTCATTTCCAGCCCCGGCGGTGGAGGGCCATACACCTTTGAAGGCCGTCCCTATATGCGGAATGGTCCGACTACCATTCGAATGCCCCGCGAAGAGTATGACCGGCGACTGTTGGAGCGGCTGCACGCGACCCAACGCTGGGAGAACCAGCCGGTTCCTGACGGTGTCACTATCGACGACCTGGACGCCGAAGAGATTCAGATTACCCTGGACAATGCTATCCGGCTCGGTCGCCTGGAACCCACGACCCGGCGGGACACTGAATCCATCCTTCGCGGCCTGGAACTCATCCACGACGGCAAACTGCTCAACGCCGCTGTTGCGCTTTATGGTAAGTCGGACCGTCTCAAGCCCCTCTATCCCCAGCTCGAGATCCGGCTAGCCCGTTTCCGAGGGAAGAACCGTTTAGGGGACTTTGCCGACAACCGCCAGTATTGGGGCCATGTCTTCTCACTCTTGAGGCGGGCCGAATCCTTCCTGATGGACCATGTGCCCATTGCGGGTCGGGTCATCCCCGGGAAGATGGTGCGTGAAGACCAGCCTTTGTACCCTCCCCGCGCCACTCGCGAGGCGATCGCCAACGCCATCTGCCACCGTGACTATACGATTCCGGGCGGTGCCGTGGCCGTGGCCATGTACGACGACCACCTGGAGATCACCAACCCGGGCACATTCCACTTTGGGATCACGCCGGAAAAGCTCACTCGGCCCCATGAGTCCAAGCCATGGAACCCGATCATCGCCAACGTGTTTTACCGTGCCGGCATTATCGAGCGTTGGGGCACCGGCACCCTCAATATCCTCGACTGGTGCAAGGAGAACGGAAACCCTCCACCCACCTGGGAGGAGCAGGCCGGGTCGGTCTATGTGTGTTTTCGGCCTTCACACCCCTCCAAGCACCAAGTCGGCACTAAGTCGGCACTAAGTCGGCACCAAGTTGACATCCTCCATAAATGCCAGAATGACAGCGCCTTAGTGGACCTCATGGGCATCACCGGACGCTCGGACCGCACCAAGTTCAGGCACCAAGTTCTGAACCCTCTATTAGAAGCCGGGTTAATCGAAATGACCATCCCGGATAAGCCGCGAAGCAGCAAGCAGCGGTACAGGCTTACCGAAAGAGGGCGGCGTATCTTGAGGGAAATACGTGGAGGCAAGGATGAAGAATAGGCATCTACCGACGCATCAGCAAACCATGTTCGATTCCGAAAGACCCGCGACCCGCGACCCGCGACTCGGGACCCGTGACCTGTTTAGGAATGACGTTTGAAAACGACGAGGTGCACCAAAATCGGGGGTTGTTTAAGAATACTGGTGTGGGAAATCGAGAGGTATGAAAAGAAGCTCGAAAAACAAATGGCCGACTGTTAGAC
>QMMV01000292.1 GCA_003647435.1 Deltaproteobacteria bacterium
AAACAGACATACGGAGCGGACAGGCCATCCGATTGGAGACTGGCTCACTGTCTGAGTTTGAGACGGTCTCCAATCGGATGGCCTGTCCGCAATAATATTTTCAAAAAGCTAAACTGATACAACCCTGCCAACAATTTGGTTTTAAAAACATCCGGGTCTATTTTTTAAAATGAGGTTAAGTGCTACAAACCCTGTAATAGCCGGCGACGGGGATGTCAACAACTTAAATGAAATTCCTTGACTTTCCTCTTATAATCAAGCATAGGTAATATTAAAAGTTACCGTGAGGTTTCTGATTCTCTTTTCCTAACTGAAATCAATGTTTATTATCGGTTATTTTCTACATGCCCTCGGCATAGTTTTGAAGTATGCGTTAGATTTTTATATGTGGATTATTATTGCACGGGCAGTTCTCTCGTGGGTGAGCCCCGATCCGTATAATCCAATAGTACGTTTTGTACACAACGTAACCGAACCGGTACTCTACCCGGTCCGCAGGCATCTTCCCCTTGGATTGACCGGCATTGATTTTTCTCCCGTTATTGTAATACTTATTATCATCTTTCTGCGCTCTTTTCTTGTCAACAGTTTGATGAGATTGGCACAAATCTTACTGTAGAAAGAGAAAAGGAGGCAAAATGAGGACTCAGATAACACCGCTCGATATTCAACAACAGCAGTTCCGGATTAGTTTTAGGGGGTTTAATGTGCGCGAGGTGGATGCCTTCCTGGAACGCGTGGCTGAAAGCCTCGAAAACCTGATCCTCGAAAACCAAACTCTCGCTCAGGAGGTTAAAAACCTCAAGATCGAGGTTCAGGAATTTCGAGATCGAGAAAAAGCCTTCAGGCGGGCAATGGTGAACGCTCAGAAAATGTTAGAAGATATGAAGCACAATGCCGAAAAGGAAGCTGAGTTGATCATATCGGAAGCACGGGTAAAGGCTGAAAAGATACTCAGTTCGGCTAACAATCGTCTTCACCAATTGCTCAACGATATTTCAGAGCTCAAAACCCAGCGGGCACAACTCGAAATTGAGATCACATCTGTGCTGGACGCCCACGCCAAGCTGCTGAACGCGAGCAAAGAGGCCTCGGAAGCTGAAGAGCAATCCGAAGAAAAACTCAGATTTCTCAAAAACGCCTGATGGAGATTCTATATGGCAAAGATTGATGCATTTTTCAAGTTGATGAACGATCAGGGGGCGTCAGACCTGCATCTCATTGCAGGTCAGCCACCAATGCTGCGTATTACCGGGGACATAGAAAGAGTAAAGTACAAGGTACTTGACGATGATGAACTCCGCGCCATGCTTTATGAAATTACCCCTGAAGAAAAGATCAAGGTATTTGAAGAGACAGGAGATGTAGATTTTGGTTATGAGATTCCGGAGATTGCACGTTACCGGGCAAACTTTTTCATGCAAAAAAACGGCATCGGCGCCGTTTTTCGAGAAATTCCGAGCAAGATCCTCACAGTGGAGCAATTGGGACTCCCACCCGTGATATCCAAACTGGCATCACTGCCCCGAGGCCTTGTATTGGTCACCGGCCCGACAGGAAGCGGCAAGTCTACAACGCTGGCGGCCATCATCGATCAGGCTAACAGGACTCGAAAAGATCACATCATAACAATTGAGGACCCTATTGAGTTCGTACACAAAAGCATCGGCTGCATAGTAAACCACAGAGAGGTGGGTACTCATACAAAATCCTTTTCAGCCGCATTGCGTGGTGCCCTTCGTGAAGACCCCGATATTATCCTTGTAGGTGAGTTGCGTGATCTTGAAACCATCTCCCTTGCCGTTGAGGCAGCCTCCACTGGCCATCTCGTCTTCGGCACACTTCATACCACAAGCGCCGCCAAGACCGTAGACCGGGTGATTGAGGTTTTCCCGGCTGATCAGCAGGAACAGATACGCTCCACACTGGCCGATGGTATCAGAGCTGTAATAGCCCAGGTGTTATTCAAGCGGATCGACAAAAAAGGGCGATGCGCTGCCCTTGAAATCCTTATTGCTACACCGGCGGTTCGTAACCTGATCCGCGAAGCAAAGACCTATCAGATTCCTTCCATGATCCAGACAGGTAAAAAATACGGGATGCAACTCTTAGACGATGCCATTATGCAGCTTTTCAACAAAGGGTGGATCAGCGCGGAGGAAGCTTATATGAAAGCAAATGACAAGAGCAAATTTCGACCGTTTCTGAAAACGCCGCCAAGCGATTTTACCGAGGTCTGACGGGCTGAAAGCAGGGGAAAGATGTCATGAGAAAACAGGAGATAGACCATATCCTGACCAAGATGCTCGACTCCCATGACAACGTATCTGATCTGAATATAACTGTTGGCAAACCCTTTCAGGTCGAGAGCTCGGGCATTTTAAAAAAAGTAGACCTTACGCCTCCTTTCGATGAGCTAACACCGTTTCAGACCGAGATCTTTGCCCTGAACCTGATCAACCGGGACAGGCGCCTGACGGAGACACTCCTGAATGAAGGATCTTGTGACCTGTCGTACAGGCTCCCCGGCAAGGCACGTTTTCGGGTAAATATCTTCTCTCAGAGGGGTAATTACTCTATTGTTTTGCGCAAGCTTGAAACCAGGATTCCCACCTTCAACCAGCTCGGTCTGCCCGAGGCTTTCAAGAAAATTGCTGAGGAGAAAAACGGAATTATTTTGGTTACCGGTGCAACAGGAAGTGGTAAATCAACCTCGCTCGCAGCGGTTTTAAATGAAATCAATGAAAAAAAGTCTGTTCACGTGGTAACGCTGGAAGACCCTGTTGAATACGAACATCCTCATAAGAAAGCCACCTTTAATCAACGAGAGATGGGTACCGACTTTGATACCTTTGCAAGCGGGCTCCGGGCGGCGCTCCGGCAGGCTCCCAAGGTCATCCTTGTAGGTGAGATGCGCGACCGGGAAACCGTGGAGATCGGCTTGAGTGCAGCCGAGACCGGTCACCTGGTTATGAGTACCCTTCACACCGTGGATGCAGGCCAGACCATCAACCGCATCCTTGGCATGTTCAATACAGAGGAGGAAAACCAAATCCGAATCAGACTAGCCGACACGATTCGCTGGATCGTCTGCCAGAGACTTCTTCCCAAAGTAGGTGGTGGTCGCGTTGCCGCCTTTGAAATTATGGGCAGCAACCTCAGAGTAAAAGATGCCATCCTGCACGGAGAGTCGGAAGGAAAGACTTTTTATGAAATCATAGAGGCCGGCGAGGCCTTCGGCATGACTACTTTTGATCGATACATCGTAGGGCTGTACGAAAAAGATTTGATTACCGAGGAAACCGCCATGGCTTACGCCTCGCGCAAAGGGATCGTCGGAAGGGGTATCGACAGGATAAAGAGCGCGCGTGGAGAGAAAACCACCGACATCGAGGGTCTCGAAGTCGATTTAGATTACCGGCGCAAAAAAAACGCACGATAAACGGGCTGTTGCCCAAACAAAAATTCCTTTGAGCGGTCATTAAAACGGTAACACTTTAGCTCTTTTAAAAAACAGACATACGGAACGGACAGGCCATCCGATTGGAGACCGTCTCAAACTCAGACAGAGAGCC
>QMMV01000293.1 GCA_003647435.1 Deltaproteobacteria bacterium
AAATGGACAAGGATGAAGACGGGAAAGGGAGACCGGGCTTTGCTCATGCTTTTCTCGTGGAGAATGCCTCGGCGGATACGACCAATGGCATATTGCAGCGATTGGGAGTTCCAAGGATGGAGTGGCTGTAGGTTGGGTTAAGCTTGCGGAACCCAACAAAATTCTAACAATTCAGGCGAGGGTCTTCTTGCCCGTACTCCAGCGTCGGCAGTAATGAGCCTTTCATCCCGTGATTCCTTACCAACGAACCAGCGGTGGATATTATTCCTGGATGGGAGGTAAATGTATGGGTTCCGGGCTTATTGGCACTTCTGCCTGTAGGGCAAAATCGTCGAAATAGACATTGGTGGAGTTGGTTCCAAAGGTATGCAAACCTAATTCCGGCCAATCAAATGTTCCGGAAGACGGCGTGGTAATGGCGTTTGTGCGAATGATTGCATTCGGCTCAGACAGTGACGGTATGAGGGCCACGGAGCCCACTGAGGTATTGATTGCGTCCCACTGGATAAGGGTAAAATAATCATTATCAGGTGCCCAGTCTTCTACCTCGTCCGGCGGCCAATGCACTTCGCCGCGGGGATTTCCACATTTACTGTAGTCCAAAGGGTTAGCATTAGCCGTGCCGTAACCGCTTAAATCACCGTAATACGCTTTGATATAGTTGTCACGGTCGCGGTATCCCTGTACTGTGGCAGTTGCTGAGGATCCGATTACCAGCAAGGTTTCGCCGTTTTGAAAAGTTCCTGTTACCTTGTTGAGTGTGATTATTCCTGCAGCATTGGCAGCAGCCCACGAGCCTGAGCTGAGAATGGGGGTCCCCCGAACCGTTCCTTGCGCACCGGTCGTTTCGCCCATCACTTTGTCCCCATCCTCTATGGGAGTTGGCCCGCCGTTATTAAATTCTACCGACGCCACCTCTTTGACACGAGCCATAATTGTGGCCTCATTTATCGGAAAGTCTTCGGCAACTATTACATCATCAATATACCAGCCATCCCGCCCCACATAAAACAATCCCCATGGATCATCAACGGAACGTAGTCGGAACCTGATCCTTACATCGGACTGTCCTGCATAGGTGGAAAGATCAATGATTTCATTTGTCCAGTCGTCTTGAACCCCTCCATATCTCATAAGCCTTGTCGGCCAGGTAATTCCACCGTCAGTGGATACTTCAATATCTGCCCTCCCGCCAAAATTAAAAGGGGGGCCAAACCATGGGAATATAGCATAATGATGCCAAAAGCTTAATTTCGCAGAAGACGCTCCAGAAAGATTTATGGACTTTGTTTCCAGTGAAGTATCAACGTTTTCTGCATAGTCTCCTACAGGGCTGTCGGTCCAGCAGGTTCTTGGGCTGTGAAAATCGGTAATAATATGGTCCCATGGTCGATCTGCCTGCCACTTTGACTTGCCGCTTTCCATATCGTCAGTGAAAAAAACTGGGCGGCCTGTCAGATGTTTGTATGCCAGCCACTTTCTCTGGAAACTTGGGGCATTTGTCTGCTGCCAGAGGACAATCATGGGCCAATTATTCAAAGGAACTAAATCATCTGGGATTCCATCTGAACTCCCACCCCGTAGGTAGGAAATCCCATAGCTGTTACCATCGTTATCCAATCGGAAAGATATGCCGGCCATATAAGTGCTTGGGACACTTGGATTAAACCCGACCTTTACCTGGGCATCATAGCTCAAGAAATGACCGGCAAATTTGTGAGCCTTGCCCAGTTTAACCTCTGTCGTTTTCCACTCAAGGGCTATCAGGCTTCCGACATCTCCTGCCCCTCCCCTTACGGAGCCTGTGCCGGTTACCTTCAAAGCCTTGTCGTCACCAATCGTTTTGACTGCATGGGAGCCAAGCGTTGGAGCTTTCCAGTGCGTTGTTATAGGTTCTTCAAAGGTCTCATGAAACTCAACCTTCTCCGCGTACGGGAGAATGGGAAGAGGAACGTGATAGACGATCTCGCGGCTCGTTGCCGCGGATCCCTGGCCAAAGGTACCTGTAGAGTGGAGCTTTACAAATTTTTGTAAGGTAATATCGGTATTGGAAGCCACAGTAAAGGAGGGCATATTGGGATCACTGGGGTCCTCAATGCCCGTCAATTGGTTATTAGCAAGATCAAGTTGCTTATATGAATAGATGTGACCGTTAACCTGAACAGTACCGTTGCGAGACGGGAAGGCATCAGGGGTTCCCGCTTCGAGTGTGAGACTGCCCCCTTTGCTTACTATTTGAGCTTCGCCAGCTTTGCTTTTAGCAACAGAAAGGACGTCAGTATTCTCTGGAATATACGGCCAGTTGCTGGATTTCGTGAAGGTAACAATTGAATAGCTCGTGACGCTTGCGCTGGTATACTGATATACATGTCCTGCAATTTTCAGGTAGCCCCCGTTCTCGACGGCGTTCTTTAATTCACTTAAAACACCTCCTGGCACCTTTGTCTTGAGTGTGTTTCCAGTTGGAGCTTCTGTGGTTTTGAAATAGTATGGGTAGATTTCAAGCGTAAACTTGCCATCATTACCCAGCAAGGTGAATGTCTTGTTATGCATGGCCTCCAGTGCGCTGTCCTTTGCATTCTCATCTGCTGCATTATCATACTGGCTCTTAGTATACCGATAACCCGATTCGGCTAAGTAGTATGCCCTGGCGGAGCTGTTAGCGCCGACCTGGCTTAAGGTTGACGTGCCGGTCAAAGAGAACATGGCAACTCCCAGAACGGCAAGTATTACCATGGTTATGATCAAACCGATGAGTACGGCGCCTTCTTGGTCCAGGAGCCTGTTCGAGAATTCACCAATGTTGTTATTTCGAGCGTAGCGAGAAATCTTATTGCATTGAAAATATTTAAGTTTTGGATTTCTCCCTTCGGTCGAAATGACACAAAAACGTATCCTCGGACAGCCTCTTAGGCAAGATGGTATAAAGGGCCTGATCTTCATTTATTCCTCGGGTGAACTGTCGTTGAAAAAGTGATATCCCCGACACCGCTTTCAGTGCGCCTCAAGCTCAGATCGACCTGAATGGTTGTTGGCGAAATCGTTGTCGGCGAGTAAGTCAGGGTATACCCGCTGACTTGATCGATAAGCACATCGCCATTGGAAAGCAGGGTGCTTCCCTCCGCAATCTTTATTTTGCCATTGTGAAGTCCCATCTTGCGAGTGCCAGATGTGCTCGTGTATTCAATAGACGTGCTTGAAGTGGTTCCGACATCGAGTAGCTCCAGCAGTTCACGCTCCATCCGTGCCATCGCCAGTTGGGCCTTCTGTGCCATGTGGGCGTTTTCCCTTGTGAACATGAAACCTTTTGCGGCCATGACAATCGCCATGCCAGCCATAGCGGTAATGATTCCCACCAACATCAGGGAAACGATTATTTCGAGCAATGTAAATCCGGATTCGGTCTTCATGGTTTTTCTTCAAAACAGTTGCACGTGACCCCCGGGGGATTTGAATTAGCCGCAGACACACCCCAGTACCATCTACCAGAGCTACGGGGCAGTCACGGACTGACACAGACATGTTAGCCGAGCATGTCGCTCGGCGAAAAGAAGTCTTCGCTTCGCCCATCCC
>QMMV01000294.1 GCA_003647435.1 Deltaproteobacteria bacterium
CCCTATTTGATCCTTATTTAATGCTCCCTAAAAGCTGCATGCGAATACTATTAAGTACTAGACGTTACGCTGATATAGTGGTAGACATACGCATCATAAGTGAGTTTTGGAGGACACCATTATGTGTATAATGGGGGACGTAGGCAACTTTGTCAACTTAATTCCAGCACTGAAGCATGAAGAGATTGAAATTTGTCCTGACCGCGTAGCGGGCAATTTTTTCATCCTGATAGCCTGATCCGGCACAAAACTATTTTGACAATTGTACGATGTTGGCTGTTTTTGGGAAAAGAATTGAAATCGGGGCGCATTACCCCCGTCCCATCGATATATGAGGATTTTTTTGCAGGATGAATTCAGGTTTTTTCTATATCAGTCGAAGCTGAAAATTGGATTCAAGACGTTGTCGCGTGCTAAGGGGGTCTAACCATAGACCGCTTAATGTGCTACGAACGAATTTTATGAATCCGCGTATACCGTACTCTCGAACTATCCCTACAAGGCACTTAGAGTAAACAGCTAAAACGTTTAAGAAATGTCCCAACCGCATCAAGTAGTGGTAACCTCTCATGGCATTCCAGTCGTACGAGAAGGCGTGCTCATACTGGTATCCATGGTGCTTTTCAACAAGGAAACTTGATTCAATTCCCCAGCGGTGCCGAGCCCCTAAATTGCACCTTTCATGCAAATTTGATCTGGAAAGCGGTTTATTGGAGATCCAAACATGGCGCGATTTGTTTGTTACAACATCAGTAGAATCCTTGGCGATTTCTTCCCAAGTTTCGTTGCATATCACCATGTGGAGGATTTGCTTTTTCTTATCATTAGACCCATAGTAATACTCTATATTGTTCACCCACTCAAATCTCTGGTTTCTATCCCCCCAAGTCGTATGGTAAAAGTTGTTGGTTTCAAGTTTTTTGAGCCCTTCAAATTCCTCCCACACACTGGGAAGACTCTTGCTTTGCAATACGATCATGAAATCCCAATGGTTTTTTCGGCATAGCTCTACCATGGGACCGTTGGGATACAAGCCATCCAAGAACAATATTATCGAAAGACGAGGAAATGCCTTCTTCAATCTTGCGGCCAATCTTTTAAACGCTTTTTGTTCACAATCCTGTTTTTTTGTTTCAGTATCTCCTTCTTCGTAGTTTGAAAACTCACTCATTAAGGGAATTGTCATCCCGTTGTGAAAAACCAAATTTGCTTCCAACACGCTTACGTGATATTGCATTTTGGTGCCGTCACCATCCTTCACTTCACGTTCGGAGCACTCTACACTCCAAAGAGTATCCCGACAGAACTTTTGGCTGCCATCAATACCGATGGGGTAAGCTTTTTCAATCAGATACCTGGCGAATTTTTTCTTCTTTATTAACCTCTTAACCGCTCCGATGAGCGCCTCTTCTATCAAATCCACCTCAATTACAGACAGCACCCGCTTGAGAGTATCATTGTGAGGGATATCATCCAAATCCGGGAACAGCAATCTAAGGCTTGCCATAAACTGAGGCTTCGTTATATCTCTGTTCGCTTCACGCCGGGAAGCCATCTGATAAACAAACGTGAGTATCCCATACATTATGAGCAAATCGAGCTTGTGTTTGATTTTTTTGGGCTTTCTCAGGTCTTTTATCTTGGAAATTGTTTTCAAGAGAACAGGTAGTTGGGACTGAAAAATCCTTGCCTGTTCTGTCGCAGCAAACTGACGAGCTGCTTGTTCCTCTTCCACATTATTGTATTGGCTTTTCCGATTGGGGATTGAGGGCTTCAGCGGAATTATCATCCCTTCGGCTCTTTGCTTGGCGCGTAAGGCATTCTGGGCAATCTTTCTCTCTTTATTCAGTGCTTTTATCTCCTCCCGGTTTGGACGTCGGCTCGGTTTGCTCATGATCTCCTCCGATTTTTAACGCAATGGATTTTCAGCGAATACTGCTCCATTACGCTAATATCAGAAGATTTTCATAAAGTCCAGCTTATTCGACAAAAAAATTTGAATAATTCGCAATCCACCGTAAACATTGATGATTTACATACGTGCTTCAGCACTGGCTTATTCGACAAAAAAAAATGGCTCATCGCGGATTAGTGTGAAAAAGATGTTCAAGGTGCATTTTTTGCGGGACATTTTCTCCCGATTGGTATAAATGAATATGGGAAAAACTCACTGGAGGATTTCCCATGAAATTGTTGCCGATGTTTACAAGCTTTGTAAAGGATGCTGCCAAGGCCGTGAAACGGATCAGCCAGGAAGAATTCAAAGAAATTGCAGATGAAACCCTGACCGAATTGTTGGGTATTCCGACCATGATGGTCACGATGTATACCATGCGTCGAGAAGGAGAAAATGAGGTTCTTCATCTTTGGTGTGTGCATCGCGATGATTTCAGCTTGTGTCCACACTGTGGTTGCGTTGCAACGACAATCCATCAAGAAGAGCACCGGTGCATTCGCCATTTGGACGTATGGGGCAAAAAGACCTTTTTGCATTTCCTTTCCCGGCGTTTTAAATGCGATCATTGTGGCCGCATTTTTACTGAGGAACTACCCTTTGTGGACGGCCATCGCAGACAATCCACAGCCTTCGAGATGCATATTTATCAGTCGTGCCTGGGTGGAACCACCAAGGCCGTCGCTCTGCGTGAAGGTTTGAGCCACTCCACGGTGAAAGAGATATTCCATCGTATTGCCGCGCTGAAAAAGAGCCTTCCGATGGCCGATACCATCGACATCCTTGGAATTGACGAGATTTCCCTTAAAAAACGTCATAAACAGTTTGTGCTTGTCATTTCAGATATTTCCCGAAAATGTATCCTTGCAGTGCTCCCTGACAGAGAGAAAAAGACCCTTGAGAATTGGATCGAAAGTCTGAGCCCCCAAAGGAGGAAAGCAATCCGCTTTGTCTCCATAGACATGTGGGCGCCCTATTATCAAGCCGCCCGAAGCAAGCTCCCCCATGCCAAAGTGGTGGTTGACCGATTCCATGTTATGAAACAACTCAACTCTCGACTGACCCAGTTGCGAAGCAACTATCAAAAGCAGTGTACGCCAGACATCCAAAAGGTGCTCAAAGGCAGCCGGTGGATACTCGTCCGCAACCGTACTGAGTTGTCTCCAGATGAGGAGGATCGGCTGAACCAAATACTGACATTATGTCCGGATCTTCGCACGTTGTATCTTCTCAAGGAAGAATTCCGAACGATATTCGAAAAAGTCACATGCAGACAAAAGGCTGCTCGATTTCTCCATGCATGGATGCTAAAAGCCGAACGTACAGGCGACAAATACCTGGCAAGGTTTCTTGTCACATTAAAAAACTGGCAAGAGCAAATTCTTAACTACTTCATCGAACGTATTACCAACGGCTTCGTCGAGGGCATCAACAATGCTTTAAGGGCAACCATACGCAGGGCTTTCGGATACCGGAATTTCACCAACTTCAAGCTCCGGGTCCTTGCAGAATTTGGCGCCTTTCACACTAATCCGCGATGAGCCAATTGACCTTACCCAAGCTGATGCCCATACGCCTGGCCATCTCACGCTGGGTGA
>QMMV01000295.1 GCA_003647435.1 Deltaproteobacteria bacterium
AAAAGTACTATCTTTAACAACCTAACAGGCACCCGGCAGAAAGTAGGAAACTGGCCTGGCGTCACCGTAGAGAAAAAAGAAGGGCATCTCACTGCTGACGGCTATCACCTTACCATTGTGGACCTCCCTGGTACCTATAGCCTTACTGCATATTCCCTCGAAGAGATTGTAGCCCGAAATTTCATCCTTGAAGAAAAGCCTGATGTGGTTATAGATATCCTTGACTGCTCCAACCTCGAGCGGAATCTTTACCTTGCCACTCAACTCAACGAGCTTGACACAAAGGTGATTTTTGTCCTGAACATGGCAGACATCGCCGAAGAACGCGGCATTGAGATCGACGGGGACAAGCTTTCAGAGCTACTTGATGTGCCTGTGGTGTTTACCGTTGGCAACAAAGGTAAAGGTACCCGCGAGCTCATAAAAGCGATCATCTCAGCAACAGAATCTCACACAGAGTTTCCTCGGACCCGCCGTGTCTATTATGGCAGGGAAATTGAAAAGGCCATCAACGAGCTCACGGAATTCATAAAGGCCAATAACAGCAAAAAGCTCCCATACAATATTCGCTGGATTGCCATAAAGCTTCTTGAAGATGATAGAATCGTTAAAGAGCAGGTCCGGAAAACAGCAGATTCACAGGGCGAAGCCATACTGAAACAGGCATACCTGAAGCGAAAAAACCTTCGGGATTTCTTTAATGAAGACCCCGAAATCCTCATGACCGACCACAGGTACGGTTTTATTGCCGGGATTATTAAAGAGGTTATAAGGAGGAATTCGAAAAGCCATGTCGATGTGTCCAGGCAGATAGACCTCGTCCTTACCAACCGCCTCTTAGGTCTTCCCATCTTTGTGTTTTTTATATGGGCAATGTTTCAACTCACGTTTTCATTAGGGTCCTATCCTGTCGGCTGGATTGATGCAGGAATGGGCTGGCTTGGCCAAACCGCCTCTGAAATCATTCCCGATGGCCCGTTGGCGGACCTGATTGTAGATGGTGTTATTGCCGGGGTCGGAAGTGTGGCTATATTCATGCCTAATATTCTTATCCTCTTTTTTTGCATCGCAGTCTTTGAGGATACAGGTTATATGGCTCGCGCGGCCTTTTTGATGGATAAGGTGATGCACCTTATAGGACTGCACGGCAAATCTTTTATCCCTCTCCTGATGGGCTTTGGCTGCAACGTTCCGGCCATTATGGCTACCCGCACACTTGAAAGCGAAAAGGATCGTATCCTGACAATCCTCATCATTCCTCTCATGTCCTGTTCAGCCAGGCTGCCAGTTTATATCCTGCTCGCCGGCACATTTTTCGGGGCCAGCGCTGGCAATGTTATCTTTTCCATCTATGCCCTTGGCATCGTGCTGGCAGTTACTATGGGACGCCTGTTTCGATCAACTATACTCAGGGGCAAGACAGCGCCGTTTGTGATGGAATTACCACCGTACAGAACGCCCATGCTGAAGGGATTGCTCATTCATATGTGGGACCGGAGCAAGGTCTTTCTCAGGAAGATGGGAGGGATTATCCTGATTGGTTCTGTCACAGTATGGTTCTTGAGCACATTCCCACGCCAGGTACAGTTGTCCAAGGATTATGACTCAGAAATAGCGGCCCTCACAGCAGAATATAGTTCCCGCATATCAGCAGCCCGAGGTGATCTCCGGCAAAAACTTATTGCCGAAAGGGACAGGATTGCTTCCGCCTTTGAGGGAGAGAAAGCAAGAGAAAAGGTAGAAAAATCGTACATCGGGCGTTTAGGAAAAGCGCTTAGCCCGGTATTTGCGCCTATCGGTATAGACTGGCGGGGCAGCGTGGCACTCCTTTCCGGTTTTGTGGCAAAAGAGATTGTCGTTAGCACCATGGGGGTGCTTTATGCCGGGGAGGCTGAAGCAGATGAGGAAAGTAATGCCTTGAAAGGTGCGTTAAAAAAGTCTGGCATGACCCATCTTTCTGCCTATGCCATGATGACCTTTGTGCTGATTTATGTGCCCTGTATTGCCACCGTTGCGGCTATAAAACATGAAACCAATTCGTGGAAATGGGCTCTGTTCAGTATTACATACAGCACCGCCCTGGCCTGGCTTGTTGCCTTTGTTATCTATCAGGGTGGCAAGGCATTCGGGCTTGCCTAATCGCCATCCAGCTATTTCCTTTCCGTGGTTTCCCCTTTAGCTGGTTCAATAACTCGGAATCCTAATAGCTTCTTTTCCCCGGGGGTTCAATTTATTCCCTCAACCAACCCGATTTATCAAACCTGCATTTTTCCCCTTGACACATAAACCTTCTTGTGCTAATTGCGTCTCAATAGCAATTACGCCCCCCCCGAACTACATTCCTTGAATCAGATAAGGGGACAAAGGGAGAACACGCTATGCAGGAGACGAGATTACAACCGGCTGATAAAAGTGAAGCAAACGGATGTATCGACATAAAGCCGATCTGGAGAATTGACAGCCACTTCAGGTGTCCAGTCATAGGCCTCTGCTTGAGTCTTCAGGAACTGAAAAGGATTCTAAAGAAAACAGGGGTCCGCGTCAAACACCTGAAACCGTTTCAGCTTCACACAACCGCGATGGAAAACGTGGGAAATGAAAACAAGATATCCCGGAAACTGGACATTTATCTGAAGCGCAAGTTCAAAAGAGAGTTATCTGAGTTTGGCTGTATTGACGAATCCAGGTTCAAAGCTGCATGGAAGGTTCATCTTCAAAAGGGAGAAATAACCCCCCTCGTCTGGATTGCAGCAGTTCGGTCCGATCTTTCAAATGCATGTCTGATGCACATATTCGGGGATATTCACATGCTTTCATACAAAAATGTCTGTGATGCGTGCGCACAGAACCAGCGGTTTGCACGCCAGCAAGAGATGAACAGACGGCTTTCCGAAAAAATGAAAACGGTGAAAGCGCTCTTTAGAAAGCTCAAGAAGGAAAGAGACATCCTGAAAAGCAATTTGAATAAACTTCAACTAACACATGAGACGTTAAAAAAGGAAAAGGAAAAAGCCGACAAAGGATTGACGATTTCAGGGCGCAGCGTACCTGTCGATGAACTTCGAGCCGAGAACAGCAAATTGCAGGCCATTGTGAGAGAAGAGGAACGAGCAATCCTGAGGTACAAACTCAAGATTAAATCGTTAGAAGATCAAAACAAAAAACTCAGGTCACATCTTCACCGGCAAGAGGGGCTAACTAGTCACTTAAGAGAAGAGATGAACAAAACCATAAATCAGCTATCTTTCTTGAATCAATGCAACGAGCGATGCCCAGCATTTGATCTTTGCGCCAAGCGGGTTCTGATCGTTGGCGGTATTACTAAACTGCAAGCGTATTACCGCAAGTTGGTTGAGGAAAAGGGCGGCGTTTTCGAATACCACGACGGCTACATGAATGGTGGGAAACGTGGACTGGAAAGACAGGTAAAACGTTCAGACGTTGTCCTTTGTCCGGTCAACTGCAACAGTCACACTGCTTGTTTGAGCGTCAAGAAATTATGCCAGAAACACCGCAAACCTATACAGATGCTTTCCAGCGCCAGTTT
>QMMV01000296.1 GCA_003647435.1 Deltaproteobacteria bacterium
CTTCATGAGGGGGCGACGTCATGAGCATCGACGAGTCTCTTATTCAGGAAATCGTTCAGCGGATCCTCAGCGTGGCCTGTCCGAAGCGGATCATCCTCTTCGGTTCCGCCGCCACAGCCGAGATGAGTCGCGACAGCGACATCGACCTGCTGGTCGTTGAGGATGATCCAGGAAACCAGCGAAAAGAAAGCGTTCGTCTTCGGCAGCGGCTTACGGGATCAGGCTACCGCTTCGACGTTATCGTCATCTCCACCGAGTGGTTCGACGAGAGCAAGAACGTCATCGGCGGCATCGCCTATCCGGCCAAGAAGTACGTGCACTCCAGACAGAGGATGCAGAGTTATGGATCAAGGAGCATGCGATGGACTGCAAACCAAGAGCTTATTCAATAAATGACTTTCTAGGATGGGACCAAAAAGGCGAGCTTATCCTTGCTCCTGAGTTCCAACGCCGTGACGTATGGACTTCGAAAGCGAAGTCTTATCTAATTGACACAATCCTGAGAAGACTACCTATTCCTATAATATTCGTACGACAGAAGGTTGATCTAGTAAGCAAGAAGACGAAGCGCGAGGTAGTCGATGGCCAACAACGTCTTCGTGCAATTATTGATTTCGTCAATAACAAGTGGCCGATTCACAAAGTGCACAATGCCGAGTACGGCGGCAATTGCTTCGAAGATCTTCCTAGGAATGTACAAGAACGTTTCTTATCCTATGAACTATCTGTAGTGGTTCTCGAAACAGCAGAAGATACAGATGTACTTGACATTTTTGCACGCCTAAACTCTTACACTGAGAAGCTCACCCCCCAAGAACTTCTGAATGCCCAATTCAACGGTGCCTTCAAACAGTGTATCTATGGTCTTGCTCGTTCGCACTTAGAATTCTGGCGGAACCACAAGATACTAACACCACGCCAGATCCTTCGGATGGCCGAGTGTGAACTCGTATCAGAGATAGTCATAGCAGTACTGGATGGACTCCAGGACAAGAAGAAATCCATGAAAAGGTTCTATCAGGAATACGACGACGAATTCCCGCATCAGAAAAAAGTAGAGAGGCATTTCAGGAAAGTAATTGACTTACTTGTATCAATCTGGGGGAGGGATGGGTTGAGCCAAACCGTGTGGAGACGCAAGACCTTATTCTACAGTTTGTTTTTGGGGCTATATGATGTTGAGTTTGGTCTTCCGAAGAGCAAATTCTCCAGCCGGTCGTCCAGCCTTAAAATCCGCCCTTCGAGCTACGCTCGAGTTAGACAGGCAATCGAAGAATTGGGGGATCAGGTAACCCAAGATACTCCGACCGAGGAATATTACGACTTCGTAATAGCGTGCAAACAGCAAACGGACAACATCAAACCTAGGCAAGCTAGGCATAAGTTCGTTATCAGGTCTCTAAAACGTGCACTAAGTTAGTGAGCATAAGGATGTCTCCGCGGCGCCCGCGATTCATGTATAGATTCCAGAGAGAGTTGGCAGATTGTAGGAAATATTATGACAGGGCGGTCGCCTCACTCTCGAAGGATGAAGCGTTCCAAAATGTTATTATCGAGATGGCTTTTCTAAAGGCTTGTCTAGCGTGGGAGGATTTCCTGGAACAGTCATTTGTCTATCTGATGTCCCCCGCTAAGACCAAGGGGAAAAAGCCCAAAGTCTATGTGAAGGCACCTTCCAAAGACGCCGCCTACAAGATCCTGGGAGTGCAACAAGGGCGTAGGGACTATGTTGAATGGGGTGACCCTGAACTCATAATTGAACGCTCCAAAGCCTTCTTCTCGCGAGGGAAGCCTTTTGTTCCTGTAATACAAAAATATCGACAGCATCTTAATGACATGCGGAAGGTTCGAAACAGGATCGCGCACAGGTCCCCTTTAGCAGTTAAAAAATTTGAGGATACAGTCAGGGGTAGAACTGGGGGGGTTCCTGATGGGATAGTACCAGGTAGGTTCCTAAAAGATACTGCCCCCCAATCCATGCTCGGCACTCCTGGAGGGGAGGCGCGTCCGAGCGTGTTCGAGCTGTGGATAAAAGTACTCGAAGACGCCACTAACGAAATTCTCGCTTCTGCCTTCCAATGAGTAGAAGTGAGTTATTTGGTTCTCCATTTCACAGCCCGTCTTGTTTAACAACCAGGTTGCAAGCGAGTTACTCCCCTCCGACATTTCGAACCTGTCTTCGCTAAAGCTTCGACAAGGCAGGCTCCCGCCGGGTAAGTAAACAGAAGAGAGAACTTTCTTAACTCCGCCGGACGGCGTGCCGGAAGGATGCCTGAGGTCGTCGTGGGCACAGTCCCTGTCTGCGTGCAACGCACAGGCAGGTGCCAGGAGCGTGCCCATGCACACGACCGATCTATCCGCCGGAGCCTTGGTGAAGGCTGACGTTCCGCTTTCCTCCGAAGAACGCCTCCACGAACTGGCGGCCATCCTCGCCGCCGGCGTTCTACGCCTGAAGACCCGCCCCGAATCCGCGTCTGCTAATGGCCCATCTGCACAGGCGGGCACGACTGAATCGGGCACATCCGGCCGGGAAAACACCGCCGAAAAACTCTCAGAATCTCCCCGGAATTGCCTTGATGTGTCCGCGACCCCGAGGACTCATGTCCCTGCCACGTAAAGGTTTACGATGCTTCGAGGAAGGAGACTCGGCATGGACATGAACGCCGGAAAAGAGGTCGCCCGCCTGCGGCGCATGACGGTAGCCGAGCTGCGTGAGCGATACGCTGAGGTCTTCGGCGAGGAGACCCGCTCGCGCCACAAGGACTACCTGGTCCGCCGCATCGCCTGGCGGCTCCAGGCCAACGCCGAAGGTGACTTGTCCGAGCGGGCCCGGCGGCGGGCGATGGAACTGGCGGCCGATGCGGACGTGCGTCTGACCGCGCCCAGGAACAAGGCGGCGCCCGCAGCCGGGCAAACGAAGGTGGCGACACTGCACATCTCGCAGGACGACCGGCTGCCGATGCCCGGCGCCGTCCTGACCCGCCAATACAAGGGTCGGACAATCGAGGTCCGGGTGCTGCCGGACGGCTTCGAGTACGAGGGTGAAATCTACAAGTCGCTTTCCGCCGTGGCAAAGGCTGTCACCGGTACGCACTGGAACGGCTACCACTTCTTTCAACTGGGCAAGCACGGGAGGCGCAAATGAACAAGAACCGCGAGAGCCGATCGGCCATCCGCTGCGCCATCTATACCCGCAAGAGCACCGACGAAGGACTCGAGCAGGAGTTCAACTCGCTCGACGCCCAGCGGGAGGCGGGGGAGAACTACATCGCCAGCCAGAAGTCCGAAGGCTGGGTCTGCCTGCCCGACCGCTACGACGACGGCGGCTACACAGGCGGCAACATGGAACGGCCGGCCCTGAAGCGACTGCTGGCCGACATCAAGGCCGGGCGGGTGGACTGTGTAGTGGTCTACAAGGTGGACCGCCTGAGCCGCTCGCTGCTCGACTTCACCCGCGTCATGGAGACCTTCGAAAAGCACGGGGTCTCGTTCGTCTCGGTCACCCAGCAGTTCAACACCAACAC
>QMMV01000297.1 GCA_003647435.1 Deltaproteobacteria bacterium
GGGCGGCAGCAGCCAGCAGAACAAGCTAATTTTAGGCAACAGGTGCTGAACAATGAAAATACTGATTGTCGAAGACAGTGCTGTTTCCAGAAATCTGCTGCAGAAGATGCTTGAGAATATGCGTCACCAGGTCGTATCAGCCCAAGACGGCCTGAGTGCATGGAAGATATTTGAGAAAAATGACATCAGGATGGTCATCACTGACTGGACGATGCCGGTGATGGATGGTCTGGCTTTATTGAAGAAAATCCGCAACTCAGTTCGCGATAATTATACCTATGTTATCCTGGTGACAGCAAGGAATCAAAAGCAGGACATTGTTGAAGCCCTTGAGTCTGGAGCAGATGATTATATAACCAAGCCACTTGATCCTGGAGAACTTCGTGCTCGTGTGAGGGTAGGAGAGAGAATTGTCCGCCTAGAAAAAAAGTATAAGGTAAAAAATGATGAACTGGAATCCACACTTAAAAGATTGAAAGATACGCAGGCCCAGATGATACAGTCTGAAAAGCTGGCGTCGATTGGACAGCTTGCGGCAGGCGTAGCCCACGAAATCAATAATCCAATAGGATTTATCAGCAGCAACTTAAATACGCTGGAAGGCTACGAAAACGACATCAGAACATTACTTACCCAATACAGGCAACTTGCCTCATCGTTGAAACAGGAAGGAATCGGCGGAAAGCAACAGACGGAAATTCTGAAAAGACTGGAAAACATCGAAGCGCTGGAAAGAGAAATGGACGTCGACTTTGTCCTCAATGATATCCCGAGTCTGATTATGGAGTCCCAGGAAGGAGCAAACCGTATCAGAAAGATCATAATAGATATGAAAGACTTTGCCCATCCGGGGGATCGAGAGCTCAAGTATGCTGATATCAATCAAAACCTGGAGTCTACACTCAACATTGTGTGGAACGAACTCAAATATAAAGCCACAGTCACAAAGGAATACGGAGAGCTTCCCCCTGTCCTGTGTTATCCACAGGAGTTAAACCAGGTGTTTATGAATATTTTGGTAAATGCGGCTCAGGCCATTAAAGAGCGGGGAGAGATAAAGGTGTCAACCAAAGCACTGGATGACAAAGTCGAAATCAAGATTGCCGATACGGGATCAGGAATTCCGGAGGAGAATCTTTCCAGGATATTCGAACCCTTTTTCACCACGAAAGATGTTGGCAAAGGGACCGGCCTCGGTCTCAATGTTGCCTATAACATTATAAAAAAGCATAATGGGACGATAGATGTGGAAAGTACTATAGGTAAAGGGACTACATTTATAGTTACGATACCGGTTGGTTAGCCATTAGTCGCTGGAGGCGATATGGCCTTAAAATACAAACACAGGCTCCTTTTTGTGGACGATGAGCCGTCTATTACAAAGTCTCTTCAACGCCTTTTTCGCAGGGAAGGATATGAAATCTCCACTGCCCTGAGTGGCAAGCAAGGACTGGAAAAGCTTAAAGAAGCGGAAAAGCCGTTTTCGTTGATTATTTCTGATCAGCGCATGCCCGGAATGACCGGGGCCCAGTTTTTAGAAAAGGCAAAGAAAATCTTCCCCAATGCCATGCGCATCCTTTTGACAGGTTATTCTGATATGGATGCTATTGTCGATGCGATCAACAAGGGGGGAATACACCGTTACTTCACTAAACCGTGGAACGACCAGGATCTATTGTCGCAGGTCAGGCAGTCGCTTGAGCAGTACGAACTCGTTTTGGAAAACAGGCGCTTGCTGGCACTGACAAAAAAGCAAAACAAAGAGCTGAATGAACTTAACAAACACCTCGAAAGAAAAGTGGCTGAACGCTCGAGGCAAATTATTGAGAAGAATAAAGAGCTATCCCGCATAAATCGCGAACTTGAATCAAGCCTATATAACTCCGTTCGTGCTTTCGCCGCATTAACCGAGATTCACGCTCCTTCATTGGCAGGGCACGGGAGGCGCGTGGGTGCCTTTTCCCATCAGATTGCCCGGCTTCTTGGGTTATCCGAAAACGAAGTCACCCACATTGAGATCGCCGGCCTTTTGCACGATATCGGTAAGCTCGGGTTTCCTCAAAAGCTTTTAGAAAGAAAAGAAACTAAGTGGAGCGATCAAGACAGGGAACTGTTCCGCAAACACCCCGAGCTTGGTCAGTCAACAGTTCAGTTTATCAAAAAGCTTGATCATGTGGGAATCTTGATCAGATCCCATCACGAGCAATATGATGGCCATGGATATCCGGATCAACTTGCAGAAGAAGAGATACCGTTAGGTTCCAGGATTATCGCCGTGGCAGATGCCTATGACAACATCGTTAATCTCAAGTTGCATGCGGACAGGTCTTTTAAAACGGTTACAAGAGAAAGCAAGATAACGCAGGATCACCTGTCAGAAGGTGAAGTCTTGCAAAAGGCTGCAATCCTGCATCTTAAACAGTACGCTTTTACGCGGTACGATCCTGATGTCGTCAAGGTTTTTTTGGAGCTTTTAAAGACGAGAGGAATCTTTTACGCCGGCGAAAAGAGGCTGTCAGTTGAGAGTCTGAAAGAAGGGATGGTTCTCTCAAGGCCCCTCTATTCTTCCACCGGGCGCTTCTTACTTCCTCATAACACAACCTTGACAGCCGATCATATCCAGAAACTCAGGACTCTCAATAAAACCGACCCGATCAAAGATACCATATATGTCAGGGGGAAGTGACGGTGGAGATCGCCCCACAAAAATGGGAGGATGCTTATTATAAACAGATAGAAATAGAAGATAGGGTATGGATGCACAAACATTTCTAAAACAACTCGATCGTACCTTGGAGATTCCAACGTTGCCTGTTGTAGCTATCAAGGTTAACAAGATGCTCCAGGACTGCGAGACTTCCGTAAAAAGCTTAAGCCACACAATCGAAAAGGACCAGGCCATTGTCTCCAAGATCTTAAAACTGGTCAACTCAGCTTTTTATGGATTCCGATGCAGAATCAGCAGCATTCCCCATGCCGTGACCATATTAGGCTTTAACACTGTGCGGAATGCCGCGGTTTCGGTTTCGATTATGGATGCCTTTTCAGGTAACAACGTGGCCGAAGGGTTTGATGCCGCGGATTTCTGGAAACATTCGGTTGCGGTAGCCGTGACCAGCAAGCACCTGGCGGAAAAAACACGTCTTGTTATCCCGGACGACTGTTTTGTTGCCGGGCTTCTGCATGATCTTGGGAAGGTGGTTCTGGCCAAATATTTCAAGGAGCTTTTCGTCCAGGTATGGAAAGCAACGCGGGAGCAAGGTCTATCTTTTTATGAGGCGGAAAAGAAACTCTTACCAGTCAACCATGCACAAATCGGGGGATATTTAACCAGGAAATGGCAGCTTCCTGCCAGCCTGAGTGATGCTGTTAAATATCACCACGCTGTCAGGAAAAGCGTCACCAATCTCAATTTGTTACTCGCCGTTCATGTTGCCGATATTATTGTGAATAACTACAGGGTTGATACGGAAAACGCTTTCGCCCTTTCTGGAATTTACCCTGAAGCA
>QMMV01000298.1 GCA_003647435.1 Deltaproteobacteria bacterium
ACACTGGTGGCAAGGGCGGCCGAGTCCTGACTTCTTAAACGTCCTGGTCTCTCGCTTGCGATAGGCCAAGAAGCTGATATCTTCCAAGAGGACTGAATCATCCCATTTAATAGGGCCTCCCAGCCTTCTGTGGTTTTGTGAGCAAAAACTACGGATCCGATACCCATGTTCTTTAAGATGCGCCTTCCCTCAGAAAAGGCTGAAGACATACGCTCTTCAAAAAATGCTTTATCCTTGGGTTTATCGTTCCATTTTTTGGTTTCGTCCTGTACAAGTTCAAAGCTTTTAGGAGTGAGGCCTGAGTGTTCACCGAGTTCCAAAGAAACTCTAGGTACCAGATGAATCGTACGCTTCTGCCACACGAAAAAATAATCAGACAGGTCTGAATATGGCACAGCATCATAGTACGGAGGATCTGTAAACCAAACCCCACATGATTCATCCGGAAGTGGCGAGTTGCATGCGTCGCTACCCTCGACTTGCCCCGGAGAACTAATCACCCCGGCATGGGAGTCTATAACTTTGGCCACCCATTCAAGGGCACCCGGATAGCCGCCCGATTCAGAACTCAAGAGGAAGGTCTCACAAAAATCCCATGATGGACCTAAAGCCTGTCTTCCAAAAGTGTTTCCGACAAACTCTCCGGATTGAGCCCATCTCGCATATCCTGAGTTGTAGTCGGCACATCGGCTCGCAACCAATGCCATGGCATTCTTACATGCCAACTTCAATGGCGACGAGACCCCAATGCGATCAACAAGTGTGGATAAGGTAGATAGACCGATTGCCTGGCGCGCAGTAAAAAGGTCTCGAAAGTGTGTCATTCCATATTTCTGCACACTGAACGCACGACCAGCACCTGAACCTCCTCCGGCTGGAGTCGGTTCATCCGGAACTGGGCAAAGGCCCTTTTTATCGCCTTGCTCCCATCCATCGAGTATCTGTTGGAGCCGTTTCTGCGCCTTCCAGACCGCTTGGTAGTCAATTTCAGTCGGTAAACGGTAGTGCCGGCCTTGTATTCCCGGATGCAAGGTCACCACGGCGGTCATTCGTGCACCACCGATACGGTTGCCCTTCTCATCGAATACCACATCCGCGCCGCCACGCTGCTCGGCCAGTTGCGCACGCACCCGCTCTGGCGGAAGGACCGTCCCGCAGCATGGGCACGTGGCCTTGGCACGTGTTACCGTTCCATTTGGCACTTCCTTGTCGGATTTCGGCTCGAAGATCTCGAATTCCACCCGCGGCACATTCCTCCCCTCTCCTTTTGGGAGAGGGGTTAGGGGTGAGGGTTCTTGAAGAACATTCCATATAACCTGCAAAACAGCTTCGGTTTCTCCAAGTACTTCGTTATTCCAAAAGCGAATGACCCTCAGGCCTTTTTCCTCCAAAAATGTTGTGCGTCTTTCGTCATGTTGCCGATTTTCCGAATGTTGACCTCCGTCTATTTCAATTACCAAGGAAGCTGCATGACAATAGAAGTCAACCACATATGGAGGGATAGGATGCTGACGACGGAATTTTTTACCTGCCAGACGACGGTTGCGGAGTAGATGCCACATCTTAGTTTCTGCGTCCGTTTGCTGTTTGCGCAGGTTGCGGGCGAATTGAAGCAGGTCATTCGGTATAACATTGGGTCCATGATGCCCCTCACCCGGCGCTTCGCGCCACCCTCTCCCAGAGGGAGAGGGTTTGCGGACGACCTTGTACCTCAGTGCTTTCTTCCGATTCGCTTTCTTGCACAGCCAAAATGATCGCATGAGCGGAATTTCGGCCCCACAGTTAGGCGACTCGCACTTCACCGTCCGCGCCCAGAGATAAGCAATAGGTTGTTCTTCCTGGAGTTTCAGCATCCGTGCGCCGATTTCATTAAGTTTACGATCAACATCCCCGTGAGTTAGAAAAGTACCCCAAGCAACCTGCATGGCTAGAGGGCCGTGCTCCTGGCCTTTTTTGCGGGGGACATAATGAGTGTATATCGGACCATTTTGGTCGATATGCTCTTGAGCATCACTAACCGTTACTGCTGCGACGCCTGAATCCTTAACAGACAAAAGCAGGAGTGGTTTTTTTCTAAGCTTATCAGGCACGATCCATCGTTTTGGGTAAAACTCCGCGAGTTCTTTCGCAGCCTTCTCTTTGATTTCCTTGCCGACCCGCCGCAGCTCCTCGGCCAGTTCGGGCCCGTGACGCGGGATGTCCTCCAGCATGACCTTGAGGATAAGACAGGCCACGGGGTTGAGATCGCTGGCAAACGCCTCGCAGCCAAGCCGCAGGGCCTCCAGTGGAATCGAGCCGCCCCCGGCAAATGGGTCCACCACGAGCGGCGGTTCGTACCGGGCCTGCCTGCCGGTAGGCAGGTGGGCGGCCTTGACAAGGCCACGGGCCGCCGCAAGGTATTCCGTGTCCGCGGCGTTGTCCCAGTTGGCGAAATCCCCGATGAAGGTGAGGATCGCTTTACGCAACCCCTCGTTCGATTTCACCTGTTGGTTCATTCGCGGGCTATTCCATCCCGGCATTCTGAGTAACAATTCCCTCGCCTTTGTTCTGAATTCCTCGGGACACTTAGCATCACACGGATCAGGCAACAGCAGTGCCATAAGCATGGCCCGGCACGCCGCCAGCGGCCGACGCGCCCACCAGAGATGAAGTGTCGAGGGATGGCCATGGCGGATAGATTTCTCCCGCGCCGAGTGCTTTGAAACAACGGCAATTGGGAAGTCAACTTCGGCCAGGCGTTTGCATTCCTTGGGGATCATTCGGCAGCCTCTTCTCGCGTTTTTAGGGCGACAATCTTTTCGACAATGGACTTCAGCGTCATACTTGTTTTGCCCTTCCGAAATGCGCCTTCGATGATGCGTTGGATTACAGCAGGATTCTTGAGCGCATGGCGCTTCTTTCCAACACCTAACTCCGCTTGGGCCTCCGATAGCAACCGCTTAAACATTTCGGGGCCGATTTCACTTTCTAAGGTTTTCTCCAGTTTGACCTTGAAGCACGCATATGTATCTGCGACGGACTCGGGCCAATCTTCCTCCGTTTCCCCGAGGAGTCGCAGGAGGTATCGGTTACCCTCGGCCCTAGCGTCTCGTTCGCTGTGGTCTCCATCCCAAATGACATAAACGGGAACGCCGAGCTGGCGGAAGATAACCAACGGACGATCCAAGTTGGTTTTTCCGAAACATGGAATCACGGCGATGCCCAAGCTGTCAAAATCATGATTCATTGATCTTGCCACACCGAGGAGTGCCGCCCGGTCGTCCTCGCCCTCTATAAGCACCGCCACATCGGCGAAGAACCCCTCGTTCATCCAAGGGGTCATCACGGCTTGCAGACGAGGTCGAAGCGTTTCAGCAGTATATTTGGCCCTCTCTTGACCACTGGCTTTCCATATCTCTTCAGCTACAGCCTCCAGTTCGGCTTTGGCAACCTTTGTTACCTTGGGCTTCCCTGTTTCCCCCTTCTCTTTCCGCAAGACCCTTATCTGGTCAAAACGGTCGAG
>QMMV01000299.1 GCA_003647435.1 Deltaproteobacteria bacterium
CCTCTTCTTCTACCTTTTCCTCGACAGCTTCTTTTTCCCCCTCTTCACCCTCTGCAGCAGGCTCCTCTTCGAGGCCAAAACCCTCAAGGCCAAGCTCTTCCTCTTCAGCTTTCTCTTCGGGAGCAGGTTCTGCAGCTCCAGGTTCTTCGAGGAAGGTTTCTTTTTCCGGTTGATCTTGCGGGCCGGGTTCCTCGGACTGCGTTGGCCTGTATACAGTAAATATGTGGCGGCACTTCGAACATCTGACCTTGGAGCCTGTTTCTTTGATGAGGGTTTCGTCCAGGTTGAACTTCGTGTTGCAGTTTTCACACGTTACTATCATAATGGGCTCCTTTGCTTTAGACTTTTATGCGATAGATCTCGGGCAAGTTGCGATACTTTTCAGCAAAATCCAGCCCGTATCCTACCAGGAATCCATGCTCAACCCCATATCCCACATAATCAATTGGAACATCTATCTCACGGCGTTCGGTCTTGGTAATGAGTGCACATACCTTAACGGACTTCGGATGAAACCCATTCAGGTATTCGAGAAGGAACGCCATAGTCCTGCCACAATCGACAATATCTTCGACAACCAACACATGCCGATCCCTTATGTCAAGTTCAATCCCTTTAGTTATTCGCACGTTCTCAGAGGATTCAGCACTGTCTCCGTAACTGGCCAATCGGACAAAATCAATCTGGACTGGGATGGTGAGTTGGCGAACGAGGTCCGACAGAAATATAAAAGCACCCTTTAAAACACCAATAGCACAGATCTCTTTCCCTACGTAATCTTTGGAAATACGATTTGCAAGGGCTTTAATCCTTTGTGCGATCTCATCCCTCGATAAAACGCGAATTAAGTCTGACGGCATGCAGAAACTCTACACAATATCTGGAATTTTTGCCCCTGGCTTGCCTTAACTGACGTAAGACTTCAGCTCTTTTAAAAATAGACCTAATGAGCATCCAAAGAGGTCTTCAAAAACCCACATTGTTGCTAACTGACGAATTATACCCGCGAAATTCGGCTTGGGGTCTACAGCCCAGCTTCTGCTAATTCTTTGATAAGGGATTTCTGTTTTTTGGTCAAGCTTTTTGGCATACGGACCAGGATGCGCACATACAAGTCGCCCCGACGCCCGTTTTGCATCACAGGAAGTCCATACCCTTTCAGGCGCATCTTTGTGTGGTGTTGAGTCCCCGGAGGTATTTTCAGCTTGAGACTCTTTCCATTAAGAGTTGGGACTTGAACCGTTGTTCCGAGGAGGGCATCTGTCAATGTTATCTCTTGATCTACCTCCAGATCATGGCCCTCGCGGCTGAAGATGGGATCATCAAGAATCTTGACCTGAACGTAAAGATCTCCGGGGGGGCCACCAAAGGCTCCAGGTTGTCCCTTGCCAGCCAGACGGAGTTTTTGCCCTGTGACCATCCCTTTTGGGATATTGACACTCAGTTTCTCAAGCTTGCCCCCGTGATCTATTGCAATAATTTTCCTCGTTCCGTGAAACACCTCTTGAAGGGTGAGTGGAAATTCATACACAATATCCGAGCCCTTGGCCGGAGCCTTCTGGACTTTATTGTAAGCGGTGAACGGGTCAGCTCCAAAGCTGAAGCCAAACTTGCGACCACGGCCGGTGCCCCCCATAAATATGTCTGAAAAACAAGTCTCGCCGAACCCGAATTCCCTGAAAATATCTTCGAAATTGAACCCTCTGAATATATCTTCCTGGCTGTAACGCTGGCTGAAATTAGCAGCGCCAAATGTGTCATAATTTTTGCGTTTTTCCTTGTCACTCAGGACTGCGTATGCCTCACTCACCTTCTTGAACATTTCTTCAGCAGCCTTATTCCCTTTGTTCCGGTCTGGATGATATTTCATAGCCAGTTTGCGATAAGCCTTCTTGATTTCGCTATCGCTCGCGTTTCTGTCTACGCCAAGAATTTTGTAATAATCTGTTTCAGACATGTTAAGACCTCATATGAATATGAGAACAATATTCCAACATATTGTCACAATTGTAACACTTTAGCTCTTTTAAAAAACAGACATACGGAACGGACAGGCCATCCGCAATAATATTTTCAAAAATCTCGATGGATACTAACAATTTAGTTTTTTGAAAAGGGCTAAAGTAATGCAAAATATCACGTTTTAGTATATAAGTGGCAACTTAGTTCGCTTCGCTCACAATTGGAATAATCGAATGGTGGAAGATTGGGTTCAAGAGGATTTTATCCTGGTTCCGATGCTCTGCGTCGGAACCTCTTTTTTCTTGTACATCATTCCACTGTTCCGTCATTCCATTATTCCCTGAGCAAGTTTGCAATAGGGCTAATAAAAATCCAGGATGTCAATTAGGTTGTATAATACGAGACGTTTGGTTAGGGCTTTTACAAGTTCGTCGGCTTTTGATAACTCCTCCAGCAGGGCCAAATGTGAAAATAAAAGCCGAGATCGAAAAGAAAAAGGAGCTCTCTCAGTGCTGACTCCTCACTCCGGTCGATTTTCTTTTGACATAACTATAACTAAAATCATAAACATGTCAAGGGAATAAGAGATCTCAAGGGACACCAGGGAATCATGGCCACAAGTTCCGACAACACATGCGAGGTTAGTCTTTCACCCGAGATAATTAGAAAGGCTCTTAAGACCAAGTGGCTTGGACAACAGGCGATTTACTCTTTTAACGTAGTTGAATCAACTAACACCGAGGCGTCTACTCTGGCTCGCAATGGTGCTGCTGAAGGCACCGTCGTATTGGCCGAAACCCAGATCAGGGGAAGGGGCCGCCTTGGACGCTCCTGGATTTCCCCGCCTGGGGCAGGGCTCTATTTCTCAGTAATATTAAGGCCGGAGAGTCCCTCACAATGGGCCTCCCTGCTCACACTAACAGCTGGAGTGGCCGTAGTTGTTGCTATTCGTCAAGCCGGGATAAGTGCCGAGCTAAAGTGGCCGAATGACATTATGATCGGCAACCGTAAGGCAGGTGGCATTTTAACAGAGGCAATCTTTCGCGAAAAGTCCGTAAGCACTGCCATCGTTGGCATAGGCATCAACGTGAACACGGGAACTGAAGACTTTCCGCCCTCTATCGGAGGCCGCGCAACTTCGATATACCTCAGTTCCGGCAAATTGATCTCACGGGTTGCCCTGTTTCAGGCATTGTTGTACCAGCTCGAACAATGGTATGAACTTTTCCAAAAGGAGTCTCACGAGATGATCCTGAAGGTCTGGCGTGAGTATGACACTACCCTTGGAAACCTGGTTGAGGTCTGCCTCCCGGAATCGACTGTATCGGGTGTAGCAGAGGATATAAATTCTATTGGTCAACTTCTTGTCCGCGACCAGACGGGCCGGTTGCACACAATTGTTGCTGGTGACGTTGTGCATTGCCACCACTTGGGAGGAAACAAGTAGCGGTACTGATTTAACGTCTCAAAATCTCTGCAACATATTGACATCATAGATATTTATTAGCCCTATTGCAA
>QMMV01000300.1 GCA_003647435.1 Deltaproteobacteria bacterium
ATCCCCGCCTTGTGCTTCAGGCCATCTTACGTTCTCAGACCAAGATCGCCACGGAGGAACCGGCTTCCCCAAAAGCTCACCACTAGCAATTTTCGTACTTTCCCTCTTGAAATACTTCAAAAGCATTCTTAAATTCCGGCAACCGGCCTGGGGGGATGCCGCCCCGTCTGAAGTAACAATCAATGGAATATCCGCCATGTCTGAGTTGAGAAGCATGGCCAATGCCCGTAGGTCATCCAGTGCCATGTCTGTATCAACAATAATCGAAATTCTGCAAGTATGCGCCCGTGCAAAATGGGCGATAAAGCAGAAAAACAACAGGACACACAGGGTTACGCATCTTTTTCGCATCATCCTCGACCTCATACAATCTCGTTACAGCATCTGCCTTGATAGCTGAATTGAGTCAAATGAACCTGCCTTGCAGCCTCCAAGAGGATAGCAAGGCAAATAAAAAAAGCTTTTTCATCATAGAACACCTCGACAGCCATACGAACATATACATTTTGATAAAACTCCCCGAAGATGTTTTACGACTTCACCTTCGGGGAGTTCCCTCAAGAACCTCTTATGATGTTATTTCTTCAGGTTCTCTTGAATCCGTTTCATGGCCGATTCATAGGGCTTGCCCGCCATAAATTGTCCGACAAGCAGAAGGCCCATGAATTTTTCCTTGTCTTTTGAGAGCTTTTCTCCCATATCGGCCACGGTCCCGCGCAGGATGCGCTCTCGGTCAGGATAACCGGCCCAATAGACCACGGCGCAGGGCATATCCGGCGGGAGCACTTCCCCTAAGGCTGCAAAAAGCTCTTTTGGTTTCCATAGCGCCATGTAAAAGACCATAGTACAGGGATACCTGGCCAGATCCTGGAGAATCTGTCGCTCCTTAATCCCCCAGCCTAACAACGAAAATGGGGCCGTCTGCAAGACAAAGCGGGTGTCATGGGCGGGAATGGTACTTCTGCCCAAGGCGGCCATGGCTGCCGCATCGCATCCCATGCCCGGAATAATTACCACATCCTCCGGGTCGAATTGTTCCACATACCAGTGGCTAGGGCCATAAAGGCATGGGTTCCCGTAATCGAGAAGTCCGATATCTTTTCCCTCAGCCAAAAGACGCTTGAATTGCGCCACTCGCTCATCCCGTATCCGGAAACGTTCCACTTTGAATTGGGCCAATTCTTCATTGTTTAACTTCTGCTGCGGTTTCCCTTTGTAGTCCCAAATATCCGTCCATGGATCAAACAGGACGGGTTTGTTACCCACATATTCCCTAAACAGTTTTACATGCTGGTCAGGGGCTGCGATAACGTCCATCCGTTTGATCGTATCTAAGGCCTGTAGTGTCGCAGTCCGGGGGCCGGCCGGACCGGTTCCGATCACATAGAAATGGCCGCGACCCCAGGCTGCAGCCTGGGAGGGCCATAACACTCCGGCCGCAACCATGGCAACAACTGCAAGGAGAGCAGCCTGTTTCATTTGTTTCATGAATTTGCCTCCTTGTTTTTCTTAAAATTTCATGCCAAGCTGAAATCCCCAGACATACTTCGGCATTTCATAGCCGGAAATTTCCTCGTAATTAGTACCGGTCACGTTGCTGCAAAATAATTTCGCCATGTACTCCTGCCCATCATATTTGAACCCTTGCTCAAATCCCACATCCACGGTAATATAGTCGTCAAGTTCTTCTCCTCGTTGAGTATCGCGATCGCCAACATAGCGTGAGCTTAACTGGAGCCAGCCGTCTGACCAGACATTATACCGGGCCAGTAATTTGATCTTGTGTTTAGGCAAAAGCGCAGGAAGATAGTATGAATAATCGTCCTCAAAGCCTGTTTTGTCCGCATCATACTCCTGGTAGATATAGGTTGCCGTAGCCCGAAACCTCTCTCCCAGATGGATGGCTGCCTCAAGTTCCACGCCGTAAAGTTTGAAGTGATCAATGTTATAGAGGCAGTTACTGCCGAGGGTTCCGAACCCTCCCAGCGCGCCTACAGATGTGATGCCATTGTCATTAATAAAGTCCTTGATGTCATAATAAAAACCAGCCGCTCTGACGGTCACTGGTTTGAAATCTTGAATGATTCCAAGTTCATACTCCCAGGCCGATTCCGGGTCTAATGAAGGATTTTCCTCGGACGCGCACCGCGCCCACCAATAGTAATCTCACGGACACGGGAGCCGGTAGGACCGACTCACCGCAGCATAGAGTGCAGTGTCAGAGGTGGCCTGGAAATCCACCTTCAGGCTTGGATAGAAACCATCGTCATCTTCTTTTTTGCCTTCGGTCGGCCAGCCAGTTCCAAATTGGGAAAAGTAAGTATCCATGTCCACATGATAGTAGCGAACGCCGGGTGTAACCGTCCAGCGATCGCCCAGGCTGATGACATCCTGGATATAGGCTGATTTGACCCTGTAGATGGCGGGATTTTCGTCCGGCCAACCCATTACCTGGTATTCGGCGCCCACTGTCACACAGTGGGACTCGAACAAGTTAATATCCCGGTACTCGGCGATGATTCCCCTTGTCTCATCGTCCACGAAAAAATCTTCCTCGAATGTGCCCATGGCAGTATACATACTGGTCCAACGCCTTCCCCCAGTGAAAAATCCATGGACCTTGGCGGATCCAGGACCCAAGGGAACCTGAAGGATAGCATCCAGATAGGTGGTATGTTTATCCCAGTGTGGATCATTCTCGGCATACTGAGGCCAGTCAAGGTGTCTCAGTTGGTCACGATCCGGGTAGAATTTGGGATAATCCGAATCGTAGTCGCCCCGGGACGGATCATTGATGACCGGTAAGCCATAATAAACATCTGAATACTTGGCTCCAAGGCTAAGCGTGACATCCTTTGGGAGATAAAAGGTCAGATGCCCGTTATAGCTATTTGTTTCCTGAAAGTTGTTTCTGAGATAACCGTCGGTCTCTTGCCTGCTTGCTGAAAAATTATAGCCCACGACATTTCCCACACCTCCGTTAACAGAGGCTGACAGGTTGCGGGTATTAAACTCCCCGTAACCTGCCATAACACTAAAGTCAGGTTTGAGCTCCTTGGTCTTTTTTCCCTTCTTAGTGATGATATTGATCACTCCGCCAATAGCAAAGGGATGAAGCACTGAGTGCCCTCCCCGAATGATCTCAATGCTCTCGATATCGTCCATGTTCAGTGTGGACCAGTCAACGATATACCTTCCATAATGGCCGGTATGGTTAATACGCCTACCATCAATCTCGATGACCATCCGGCCCTCATTAAGACCGCGGATGGATACCTCGTCGCCCGGGCTGGCCATAAGCGGATTGACGCGCTGTATATCAATCCCACCGATCTCGGTCAGCACATCGGTCAGTGTATGAACCTCACCCGGCTTTTTAAATTCATCCATACGAATAATAGTTTTTTCGGTTGTGATCTCAACGCCTGGCTGTGGAGCTATCACTGTGATCGTCCCAATATCAATCGCCTTTGGTTTC
>QMMV01000301.1 GCA_003647435.1 Deltaproteobacteria bacterium
GGATATGATTGCTGAGGCGGATAAAGTTATTGCCATGGAGAGGGCGCATCAAGAAGTGATAATTGATAAATATCCTGTTGCAGAATGCAAGGTGTATCTCCTTAAATCATTTTCTGAGAATTACAATGGACTGGATGAGGACATCAAGGATCCTTCGGGACGTTCAGATTACCATTACAGGCTCTGCTTTGCAGAAATATACATGGCCATTGACGGATTGACAAAAAGATGTATTTAGAATATTGGGGCCTTGAAAAATACCCCTTTGAAAATGTTCCAGACCCTGATTTTATGTATTACTCACAGGAGCATGAAGAGGCTCTGGTCCGGCTTGTCTATGCGGCGAAAAGAAGCAAAGGCGCTGCCCTTCTTACAGGGGAGGTTGGATGTGGAAAAACCACCTTGAGTAAGGTCTTTATTCAGAAACTTTCAGAAGATAACTATGATATAGGATTAATGACTAATCCGTCACTTGGGCCATCGGACTTCTTGAGGGAGATACTGTATCAACTTGGTTTGAGTCCTGACACAAATTCAAAGGCTGATTTTCTGGCTATCTTGAATAAAAGACTGTTAGAAAATATGAAGCAGGATAAGGCAACCCTGCTGATAATAGATGAAGCGCAGTTAATTTTTAGACAGACCTTTGAGGAGATCCGTCTGCTTTTAAACTTTCAGTTGAACAATAGATTCCTGCTGACGCTTCTCCTCATCGGACAGCCGGAGTTAAGAGATATTATAAAAGACATTAAACAGCTTGATCAAAGGATTGCCATCAGGTATCATTTGAACCCCCTTAATTTTGAGCAGACAGTAAGATATATTGTCTTTCGCTTGAAAAAGGCCGGTTTGAAAAGAAGTATATTCACCAAGCAGGCTGTAGCTGAAGTATTCAATTATTCACAGGGGATTCCGAGAAATATCAACAACATCTGTGATATGAGCCTGTTAATAGGGTTTAGCTCAAAAACGAAAGTTATCGATTCCAATATCATAAAAGACGTTATAAAGGATTTGTCTTAGACACGATAAAATTAAACTCTCTAATATCATCTCACGGAAAGGCATAGGAGAATCATAATGGACTCTAAATTTGACGGAAATGATCCTGAGATAGATGAGCAATATAAGGATAATCCGGATCAAACGAGGCGTGAATTTATTAAAAAGCTGGCCTATGTTGCTCCTGTGGTAACGACCATTCTCATTACGCATGATTTGTCTCTTCCTGATTCCGCGCATGGACAAGCAACACAGGAACATCCAGTCTGTATCAGGCAATGTGCAGTTTGCATCAATCAATGTGGACCGTGTCGCAGGGAACCATGCAGGCGGCAATCACCGTGCAGGGTATATCAGCCGTGCAGGAGACAGTGCTGCGCACAGTCCATTCAGCCGTGCAGGCGGCAGCCGTGCAGGATACAGCCGGTATGTATCAGGCAGTGTTAGGGTATGCCGGGCAGGTTTTAATGGATTTCAAAAACCGATCCAGGAAATTCATCATTCTTGAAAAAGACGCCCTCTTTGTTCCCGGTCCGAAGAGAGGGGCAATTTATGATCTGCGCCGCCGGAAACTCTATCATCTTGATGAAAGGCTGGCAAAGCTTTTTAAAAGTTCTCAAGATGGGCTTTCCATTCAAGAGGCTATGCTGCAGGCCGGCATTGCCAGTGAAGACGAAATAAGCATACACCTTGATATTCTTCTTAGAATGGATTGTATTTCTGTGAGTGCAAGGCCGCGTCCCTTTCATGATATCAAGATCCGAAAATCTCCCGCAAGGCCGATGGTTGCCTGGCTTGAACCGACCGATAGATGCAACCTTTTCTGTGTTCACTGTTTTGCTGAGAGTCGCTCCGGCATAAATGAAGTGGAGCTTTCCACGGAGAAGTGGCTGTCGATTATAGATGAACTCGACGAGATAGGGGTAGAACGGGTTGTCTTTACCGGTGGTGAACCCCTGCTGAGGAAAGACCTGTTTCAACTCCTTGAGCATGCCTGCAGTAAAAACAGCTTTCAATACATTCAGATTCTGACCAATGCCACCCTCTTTGCCGCATCGCCGCTACTTGATCTTATTGCCGAGAAGGGGATAGGGGTTGGACTTTCATTTTATTCAAATAAGCCGGAAGTCCACGATAAAGTGACCCGAACTCCGGGAAGCTGGGAGAAAACAGTAAAAGGTATCAAGCTCCTGATCGACAGGGGTATCAAGCCGGCCGCCAATATTGTTCTGACGAGAATCAATGAAGATGGTGTTGATGAAACCAGACGGTTTCTTGTTTCCCTTGGTCTTGAAAATGACGACATAATGAGCAATGTGGTTCTTCCCACTGGCCGGGGTTGCCACAGTGATTATCGGGTAAAAAATTATGATTACCTTCTCAGAAAAGCTTATACCCCGGAAGACTGCTTTGGTCCGGGCGGCTGGAGTGATTACTTAGGAACCTGCTGGCGCGGGAAGTTTGCTATCAAGGCAAACGGCAAGTTGATACCATGTACTATGTGTCGTGAGGTGGAGATTGGTGATGTAAGCATCGGGAGATTGTCGGAAATAATAGAAAGCGGCGCGTTTGATTCTATTTGGGATATAGATTTTGATTCTACCAGGACATGTTCCGAATGTGAGCTGCGTTATGCATGCACGGACTGTCGCGCCCTGACCTATGCCCTTACAGGGGATCTTTATGCCAAAGACCCGACATGCCCCTATGATCCGTATACCGGGGATGCCACTGAGATATTTTTCAGTAATACCACGGGATTTCCCCCTCTTTCCCTCGATTCAAGACCAAAAAGAAGAGAAGGTCTCAGCCAAGCATGGATCGGGAAGGATCTGATTGTTTCCGATAAGAGGGGTAATGTCCATCATCGTCTGAATTCGGTGGCAGGGGGGATATGGGATCTGCTGGACGGAGATCATAGTTTGGAGACAATTGAGGATCTGATCGGTCGGCGTTTGGAGCGGGGACACCACTTTCTGGAACAGGACATTATCAGGGTAGTAGAACAGCTTATGCGGCTCGGACTGGTTGAATATGCTTCATAGCTTTTCCCTCAGTTATCTTGATACATTTCTAACTTTTCAATCCGCCATGCCGGATGTCATTGACTACATTGCCTTTGTTTTCAGGAATCTTCAGGCAGACACTTCGCGCAAAAAGAGAATCTATGAGATTCGGAAAGGGGATTGCGGGTATAGCCTTATACACAAGGGTAAGATCCTGTTCAATAATTTTCCTCTTGATACAGCCATAGAAAATATTGAGATTTCAGTTGAATTGATGACAATGTCTGAAAATCGAGGGATAGTTTTTTTTCATGCCGGAGCTGTTTCAGATATAGATGGGAGCATCTCCCTTCTTTTTGCCGGCAGCGGCGGAGGCAAGACAACGCTTTGCTCAATGCTTTCTCAGAGTGGTTTTCATTTTGAAGGCGATGAACTGTTAGGGATATCGCAGGAAAAACCGCTTACACC
>QMMV01000302.1 GCA_003647435.1 Deltaproteobacteria bacterium
CAAACTGTTTGAGGCCGTGAGGCCCTGTTTTTTGGGATTTAGTGAGCAAGCCCATGGATGGGTCAAAAAGTTCATACAAAGGAGTGGAAAAGGGGTTGTGCAAAGGTCTCTCAACATAAGGTGGGTTTGGGGGGTCTGTTCCCTCTGATGTTTTACATCATATCTACGGGGTCCACATCCACAAGTATCTTCACGCTTTTGCCTGGAATCTCCCGCGAAATCCTGTTCATAGCTGTTCTGGTTAGCCCGTGTAGGGGACCAGCCTTCAGCCCTTTGAGCAAGAGCTGCCACCGGTATCGGTTCTTTATCCTGGCTATAGGGGCGGCAACAGGTCCAAGCACCTTAACATTTCTTTGATAAGTCGCCTGCTCCGATTGGAGACTGCGACATATTTCCCCGAGTCTCTCGGCACACGAAATCGTCTGGGTTCTGTCTTTCCCGGTAACAAGAACCTGTATGAGGCGGGAAAATGGCGGATACTGCAGCGCCTTTCGGAAACCAATCTCATGTTCAAAAAACGCCTCATAATCCTGGCCTCTTGCAGTCAGGATGCAAAAATGCTCGGGGTTGAATGTCTGCAAGATTACCCGTCCCGGCGCCTTTCCTCTTCCTGCACGGCCCGCTACCTGGGACAGAAGCTGGAAGGTGCGCTCCCCTGCCCGAAAGTCCGGAAAGTTAAGTGAAAGGTCAGCGCATATTATCCCCACCAGCGTGATGTTGGGATAGTCATGCCCTTTTGCTACCATTTGTGTTCCCACGACAATGTCGATCGTACCTTCCCGCAGTCCCCTCAATATCTTGATCAGCGCCCCTTTTCTGGCCGTTGTATCCCGATCCATCCTGGCTACCGCAGCACCTGGAAACATTTCCTTCACCATCGTCTCCACCTTTTCCGTGCCGAGACCGAGTAGCTTGATCTTCGGATTGCCGCAGGCCTGACAGCGGATCCCCCGGGGCAGGGTGTAGCCGCAATAGTGACAGCCGAAGGCTCCTGCCTTCTCATGCAATGTCATCGTGATGTCACAATTCTTGCATCGCACAGGTGCACCGCACTGCGTGCAGACGGGGTAATTTGCAAAGCCACGCCGGTTCAGAAAAAGCAGAACTTGCTCTCCTCTATCCAATGTCTCCGCGATAGCTGTTCTGAGTTGTTCGGTGATAAAGGGCTTGGCACGCCCCGGCCCTTCTTTTTGGCGAAGATCCACAATAGTGACTTCCGGGAGCATCCTGTTTTCGATACGCTTTGAGAGATAGAGACTCTTGAACTTTTTCGTGTGTACATTGTGATATGACTGAACGGATGGAGTGGCAGATCCTAACAGGGCGACACCATTTTCAAGTTTGGCACGCACTACGGCCAGATCTCTGGCATGATATCGGAGCCTGTTTTCCTGCTTGTACGAGTCGTCATGCTCCTCATCTACGATTATCAAGCCCAGGTTATCAAACGGGGCAAATATGGCAGACCGCGCCCCGACAGCAACCTGTGCTTCTTTGTGAACAATCCGCATCCACTGGTCAAAACGCTCGCCCTCGCTTAGTCCGCTGTGCAGCAAGGCGATTCGATCGCCGAAACGCGCCCGAAAAATACGTTCCGTCTGTGAAATCAGTGCAATCTCGGGAACCAGGACCAGCGCCTGTTTTCCCTGGCTGATAGCAGCGGCCACTGCTTGCATGTAGACCTCTGTCTTGCCGCTTGCGGTAATTCCATAGAGAAGATAGGTCTGAAAACCCCTCCCGAGGGCACTTACCAGAGTATCTACAACTGAAGCCTGATCCTCTGTCAGTGTTGGCGGTCCAGAGTCTTTTTCGATCGCCTCCCCAAACGGGTCTCGATAAACCTCCCGCTCAACGATGTTGAGAAACCCTTCCGCAGCCATTTTTCTGACAAGCGATGCCGCTGTCGGAATCTCAGCCTTTAACGCCCTCACTGATATTTCTCCATAACCTTCAACGATATCAAGGATCTTCTGCCTGACCTTTGAAAGAGACCCGGAGGGGGGCCGACCCTCTACAGCCGTCACATACCGCTCCATCTTGGGCCGCACCCTCCCCGGAGCGAGCTTCCGCTGTCTCGTGATCCAGCCTCTCCTTTCCATTCGGAACATAGTTTCCGGCAAAATCTCTTTTTTGACCATTTTTGAGAGCATTCGCATACCCATGGCCCCCCGCTTTTCAAGGACCTTTAGCAAGTGGCAATCAAACGGTTTAAGACAGGCCGCAGACAGTGCTGATCGGCCTTTTTCCGTGATATCGACAGTCACCACCTGTCTTACATTTAGCCCTCCAGGCAGCGCTTCTTTGATGACCTGTCCGATAGGATAAAGATAATAATCCGCTATCCAGCGCAAAAATGGGACCATGGATGGGGGAAACAATGGAACATCATCTAAGATATCAAGTATTTTCTTAACATCGGCAACGTCGGCAGTATCGCGGGTGGCAAGGATGTAGCCTGTGAGCTGAAGATTCTTAAAAGGAACCAGGACTCGCTTTCCCACCATTACCGAGGAACAAAGCGGCTCCGGCACCTCATATGTGAAGGTCTTAAAAACTGGCAGGGCAACGGCGACCTTTACATATGATCCTTTAGCTATGGTCACCTGTCGGCTCCTTTTTTACTTGAGGTACTATATTCCATACCAGTAAGAACACAGATTGCCGTATCACGTTGGCCCTTTCAAAAAGTATAAATGCGAATCGTATAGGGACAATATTTTCAAAAAAGTGAACTGATACAGATTGCCAAACAAACAGGCAAGAAACAGGCTAACAGGAGATTTGAAGAGATACGGCCCGGTTTCAGCAGGTCAGATGAAAGCCGGCAACAACCTTTTTGCCCTCTTTAGAAAGCGTGTTGTACGTGCGACAGGCTGGCTTGGTTTTTTCTATTATTACCTTGACGCCACGGTTTTCAAAGGCGGACCTGACTGCCTCGGATACCCGCATCGCACCGTATGCCCCGGTGCCGAATATGCAAACATCAGCGTCAGTGTCAAGCAAGTCTTTTACATCTTCTAACTTCACAAGGTGACCTTTGGAACGAAACCAATCCGACAACACTGTCTCGCCGACAAGCTTTACGTCGTTTGAGTATGCCTTTCCGTCGATCGCAATATGACCGAAGCGGTATGATTGGATTTCCATTGGAGGTGGCTAATAAACGAACAGCAGGCGAGAGGTGTTGACCGTTGACGGGCTGTTGCCCAAACAAAAATTCCTTTGAGCGGTCATTAAAACGTTTTTTGCTAACAAACCTTGGCGAAGCGGAAGATTAGCGATGTCAACTCTTTGAGCCCGGAGGGCGAGTTTTGACATCGCCTGTAGCAAGCCTTAGATTTGTCAAACAACGCTTTAGACCAAGCGTATCAGTTTAGATTTTTGAAAATAATATTACGGATAGGCCATCCGATTGGAGACTGGCTCACTGCCTGAGTTTGAGACGGTCTCCAATCGGATGTCCTATCCGCTCCATA
>QMMV01000303.1 GCA_003647435.1 Deltaproteobacteria bacterium
GGAAAAGAGCTCGTTTCTGCATTGTCAACGCCAAAATAGAGAAAGGTTGAAGCCAGTTTTTCAGGCAGCTTTTTTCCATTCGATTTGACTTATTGGTTCACAGTTTACCTTGAGCTGGTGCAGGCGAGCTATGCATTTTCTCTCCAATCTTGACTTTAAAATATTTTCAGCCTAGCCGGAATATTTCTGCTCTGGAATTATCAGGCACGCTTAACTTGGTGTTTTTCCATCCAGAAAGATTTTACACCACCATTCAAAGCAAAGAAACGACCATATAAGCAACCTATAGTTTTTTCTCCGCTCACAGTGCTCTTCTATGATTTTTTTTACAAATTTGGGATTTATATAATCCCTGTAAGCAGCCCTTTTGTTAAGCAACGTTTCCTTAACATATCGAATATTCTCGCCTCGATACCACGATTCGTCCGGGGAGGAAAAGCCCTGCTTTTTCCGCTTGATTATTTCCTGTGGAACCAGATGAGACATCGCCTTTCTAAGAACATTCTTGCCGTCGTCGTAAACCTGATAACGGCGAAGTTTTCTGACCTCGTTTTCATCTATTTTTTTCATCTCTTTAAGATCGCCCAGTTTATATTTTATTGGGACTCTCTGGGCAAAATCAACAAGGTCATTGTCCAAGAAAGGCACGCGCTCTTCCAATGAATTTGCCATCGAAAGTTTGTCTCCAACGATAAAGAGAGCCGGAAGGAACGTTTTGATCTCAAAATAAAGGGCGTTGGCAATATGATCCTCAGGCCGGTCGTATTTGAGTTTCTCATTGAAGGTAAATACCCGGGAAAAAGTTCTAAATGTATCTCTTTCTTTTACCTGATGCCAGATACCCTGTGTGAACAGTCTCTGTTTATCTTGATCCGTAACGAGACGCTGCCAGAAATCATAGTACTGTCGAAAATAGTCGTCCCGGCTTACAGAGCGAAATACCCTGTAGTAGCGCCAAGGATAGCCACCGTAAAGCTCGTCACCCCCGGCACCTGAAAGGCACACCTTTACAAATTTGGACGCTAATCTCGATATATAATAATTCGGATAGCTCATTCCAAGACGTAAGTCTTCAAGATGCCACACAACGCGCGGCAAGGCCCACGGGAGGTCGCTGGAACTAACTACCTGTTCGTAGTGCTCGGTCTTGAAGTGATTGGCCATGAATTCGGCGTCACGCCGTTCGTCGTATTCAGCTTCAACGCCTTCTGCCGTTTGCACCTGAAATCCACATGTGAATGTGGCAAACCTTGGTATATTTTCGGAAGCAACAGCAACAAGAGAGCCGGAATCGATTCCTCCAGAAAGATAACTGCCCAGAGGCACATCGCTGATCAACTGTCTGGTTACTGCCTGGCGAAGGAGGCGCAGGGTTTCATCTTCTGCTTCCTGTGCCGTCATTTGGTTATCCCTATCGGTGAAATTAAAATCCCACCATGTCCGTTTCTCAAGCCGCTTTTCTTTTTCATTGATCCAGCGTACCGAAGCAGCCTGGAGGAGGTTGATTCCCTTAAACAGGGTGTGATAGCGGAACAGATTCTGGAATGTGAAATATTCATTTAAGGCATCCGGGTTAAGTTCAGCCGAAACTTCGGGGTGAGTCAGGATTGCCTTGATCTCCGAGGCAAAGACAAAGGTGCTGCCTTTCATGCGCCAGTACAACGGCTTGATGCCATAGCGGTCCCGCGCCAGATAGAGCGTTCTTTTTCTGGCATCCCAGAGGGCAAAGGCAAACATGCCATTCAAACGTTCAACAAAAGAAATTCCATATTCCAGATAGCCATGGATCAATACCTCTGTATCTGAGCGTGAGACAAAATTATGTCCCCTTGCCTGCAGTTCCGCCTTTAGCTTCAGGAAGTTATAAATTTCGCCATCATAGCTGACAACCACATCCCCGTTTGGCGAGGCCATAGGCTGGGCTGCCTTTGGAGAAAGGTCAATAACGGCCAGGCGCCTGTGGCCCAGAGCAACGTTGACGTCAATATAATGCCCTTCTCCATCCGGCCCGCGGTGTGCAATGGAATCCGTCATGGCCTTTATGGTCCGATGGGCAATGGGGGCGCCGTTTAAGTTGAATATACCTGCTATGCCGCACATGATTTCTTGATACCTTATCCCTTAGGCCAGCGACTCCAAAAGTTGCTTTACTACCTCCTCTTGGTCGCTTTCGGTCATTTCATGATATAGAGGCAATGTAAGACAATGTCTAAATGCATGTTTGCTTCCGGTCATGTTACCTTTGATCTCACAGTAAGAGCGCGATGCAAAGGCCGGATGCATGTGAAGGCTGTAAGTCCCTATTTGGACTTCTATCCCTTGAGACCGCATCGACTTCATAACGCCGTCCCGATTTTCAACAAAGATACAGAAAGACTGACACGAATGTCTACCGCCGGAAGTCTTTTCAGGAAACCTCACGCCCTCGCAGTCCGCCAGTAATTCTTCATATCGACGGCTTAATTCCAGGCGCTTTTCTAAGAGTTCATCAATATGTTCCATCTGAACCAGACCGATGGCGGCAAGGACATTACTCAGTTTGTAATTGCTGCCGATACGCTCAAAACTTGTACCTTCCCGGGAGTCAGAAGCCCCGATGCCGAAACGTTTGTACGAATTCATCCAGGCGGCCCATTTTTTGTTGTTTGTGGTAATGAGGCCGCCTTCACCGGTGGTGATGAATTTACGGGGATGTAAGCTAAATACGGAAATGTCGGCCATTGTTCCCACTTTTTTCCCTTTGTATTCGGCACCGATCGAGCAGGCTGCATCCTCCACGATATAGAATCCATACTTTTTCTTCAAAACGTGTAACCGGTCATAGTCCAGAGGATTGCCAAATAGCGATACCGGAAGGATCGCTCTGGTTCGCGGCGTTATAGCCTGTTCAAGCTCGCTGTAATCGATGAGCATGGTACGTGGATTTATATCCACGATGACTATTTTTGCACCCACAATTGCCACGACATCAGCAGTGGCCGGATACGTGTAGTCTGGAACTATAACCTCCTCACCAGATCCGACACCTACGGCCCGCAAAGCGATCTCTAACCCGGTGGTACAGGAGTTTACAGCAACCACATGATCGCATCCGGTATATTGTTTGAATACGGCTTCAAATTCTGCAGTCACCCGTCCTTCCGTGAGATAGCCGCTGTCAAGGACCGCGCAAACACTGTCTTTAACTTCCTTTGTAATGTATGGTTTTATAAGAGGGATTCTTTTCATAAGTCAGTGTGATCCCAAGATCGAATTCAGAGGTTCGCGGTACGCTGGTAGGACTCTGTCAAGTTTCCTCAAATCACTAATTCTTAATTCTACCTGCCCTTTCGTCTTGTTATCCCGAAGCAACATCTCTGCCAAATTCGCAACTGCTGAGATAGAGTGTAGCAAAGAATCGGCCATTTGCAGCAACTGACGGTCCAAAAAATATGAAGCCGCGACGTTCCGGGTAATCATCTTCATCC
>QMMV01000304.1 GCA_003647435.1 Deltaproteobacteria bacterium
CCTGTCTTGTGCTATCAGCTTCTCTTTTTCTAAATCAGAAAGGAAACGAAATCGAGGAATTGCCTGTCGTCTTGGAATGAAATTCGGTTTGTCATTCAACTGTAACCCCCTACTTTCAAGCATGTCGACAACCTTCTTTGCAATACTGGACGCTGGCGTAAAACCAGGCATCCTTACAAGGACGTTAATAAAGTTGGGGTCCCTGGGAGAATACTCAATCAAATTATCCTCTAATTCTTTGTCGTTGAACGTTCGCACGCCTACGTAAGACGTTATAATGTGTTTTTCAGACAAACAGGGCACTATTTGTTGCATACGAGATATTGCATCGTCATAATTTTCTTTTGTAGTGTCCGTGAATTCCCTGTCCCCAATGTGATCGTAATAACCGCCATAGACATGGATATTCCCTTCTCCCAAGGGATATAAAAAGTCGATTTTTCCTGGATCAGGTGGGAGACCTATGATGTTATTAATAGTTCCCTCTAGCCTTTTGTCCAGTACCAACGCTTGGCTTCGGTAGAAAACCAGATTCCACCCGGATCTGGCTTGTGCCATATCGGCAACTTTGTCTGCATATTTTCCTGCACAGTTGATTACATAACGTGCCACGATTGTACCGCGACTCGTCTGCACTATAAATCGGCCTTTTTTGTTTTCAATATCTAAACATTCACAAGCTAAGAGAATATGAGCTCCATTCTCCAAAGCATTCTCGTATAAGGCAATGACATATTCAGGGCCAAATATCGATATGGTGCCAGTCGAATCGTGTAAGCCTTCAATGACATCTGGCGTGATATTGGGTTCCATATCAAAGATTTCGTCCCGAGAAACCCTTCTAATAGTACCGCCAGGTACAAATTGCGCTAGATGCTCCAATCTGTTGATTTTTTGCAATTCTAAATCATTTCTGGCAATGAGAAGAAACCCAACATGTTTATGAGCAATATCCAAGTCGTGAGCGATCGAATCGAAATCACGGAAGCCTTCCCAGAGCAATTTCATCCTTTCGTTTTGTGTCTCTGCCTCAAGATCAAATCCTCTCCCCAGATCCTTGATAACTAGCGATAGCGCTTGAAACAATCCCATATATATCAAGGACCCAGACGTCTTGCTTATGCCCATTGAAACATCTGGCTCTTTATCAATGACGGTTACTTCTACTTGGTATTTCGTTAGTTCTCTAGCTAGGCTCATCCCGATGATACCGGCACCGATGATAAGCACATCTGTTTCTTGCGTTATTCCTGAATTCATCATACCCAATTGCTCTTTTTTCGAAATATAAGATCGCCTTATCTCGGAGTATTAGAACCTCAAAGATTCTTGCTAAGAAACTATTATCAGGATAGATCCTAAATTAGATCTCATTTCTGCTTATAATAGCAGATCTATCGAATATGTCAAGTGCTTTTTTTTAACCCTAGAATTCCGATATAAGGAATAAGGCGATCATACCTTGGCCGTGAAGAAAATCACGTGCGATTTTTCAGGATTTTTTGCTATGGAGCGGTTCAGTGTATTTGGCGTAGACCCGGCCGCGCGTGATATTGAGTTCTTTTTCCGTGTCTCGCACCGGAACATTGGCCAGCATGAAAACCTCATGTGAAGGGAAGATGCCGAAGTTGTCGTCTGCAAAGACGATCAGTTTATTTCGATTGAGAACCTTAATTTTTCGCCGGTACATCTGCCAGGTGCCTGGTTTGCCCAGGGCCTCCAATTTCAGTTGATCTTGCTGCCATTTCAAAAATGCGGTGGTGAGAGCTTTCATGGCCATGGTCATATATGCTTGAACATAGACCCCCTCTTTGGTCTTCTTGGGGGGATGTTCAAAGTGCCAGTTTTGTTTCACCTCACGGAAGAGTTTATTTTCTATGAGGCTTCGGTCGTCATAGCGGTCAAAAGTTATGAAGGGGTCTTTTACGTCGATGTTCGTTATGAACACAACCTGTTTATCAGGCGAAGGAACTTGGTTGTCCTACTCTTTGACAACGACCGCATTGAGGGGAATCGGCTCATAGTCTTTTTTGGTGGTATTGGCTTTGGAGCCTTGCGGATTAAACCAGTCACATGTCATAAGGTCCGGTACGGCGACCAAAGTGGTGAGTAGTTTTTCGATATAGCGTTTCTTTCCATACCCACGGGGCACTGAAACCTCACGGGTTACAGGGGGAAGATTGGCATGATCTAAAGCTAACTGTCGAGCATCCCTGGCAGCTTCCATGTTTCTTTTCAAGGGGATAACAAATTCAATCCCCTGTAGGTCAATGTTGTAGAGCATCTTGCCGTCCAGGAATCCGCGGTCCAGTACCAGAGAGTCAATGGCACTGGAAGGTCTTACATTTTCTTTGGCCTGCTCCAACACTGCAAGGACATGGAGATTGTCGGGTTTTTCAATGGTATCGATCTTGATGGATAGAGGTATGCCCGTTTCAATTTCATAAATGGCCCATACCTTCCATCCATAAAGGGTGACTTTGACCTCTTTGAGTTCACCGTTTTTCCGGCGGCCGCGGGCACTCACTTTGCGTTTATAGGTGACACACCCACGACCTTTGAACTTGGCGGTGGTTTCATACAAAGTGCAATTTCATACAAAGTGCAGTCACAAGCGGCCTTGATGCTTTTCGGAAAAATCCCCTGTTTGGCCAAACGCTGAATGCAGCGATTGAAAAAATTTTCAATTTTCCTGGGAGAAACGGTAACAATGTGGTTGGCGACCGTATCGACACACAAAGCGCCTCTGAACTCCGGCAGGTATGTCTTGCGGAGTTTTTCGCCGCGCTTACAGCTACCGTTTTTTACCTGATAGGCATTGAAGCCACACATACTCATAAGGAGTTCATCTGTGAGCAGCAAATCGGTCATTTGATCCATTTTTTTGATGGACCCGACGACTTTCATTAAGAAAACGAGGAGTATCTGAGAAAAGGGAACATTTTTTCTTCGTTGTTTTTTTGGGTCCAGGGGGTCCAGAAGAGGAAAAACTTCAATGTCCCGAAGATAATTGAAGAAGGAATCAAACAAGGTGGCTTCATCCATGGCATAGACCACGTTCATTTCGTGGCGGTGGAAGAGATAGTCTGCAACCTTGGCATCATCCCGCTCGGCGGTGTGCTAGAAGAGGCGGTTACAAAGCGTTTCCTGGAGTTGGTCCCGGCTGGTCATGGCCGGATGTTAAGCATAAAGGGGAGCGGATGTCAAGTTGGGTGCACCTATTTCTGTAATGATATCAAGTAATTAGGGCGCACTTTTTGGTGGCCTTGGAGAGGTTTCAACCGAGCTGCACATACCCCCCCTCCTATGTCTGTGTTTGATCGTGGACTACCGTGCTTCCTGTGCGTCCTTAGACCACTTATCGCTACACTTTGGAAAAGAACAGGAAAATCAGGAATATGCAATTTTTTTGAAAAAATTCACTTTTTTTTCAGTAATGTCCGGTTAAGTTTTTGCATAAG
>QMMV01000305.1 GCA_003647435.1 Deltaproteobacteria bacterium
CACCGGGATAGTTGGCCACATGCTGCCTGGCCCCGGTAAGCATATTGAAGATCGTGGATTTACCGGAATTGGGCTGCCCGGCCAAAGCCACGACGATTTTATCAGATTTACTGCTCATAATAGATTCACCTCTACTTTTTTGGCCTCGGAATGGCGTAGGCTGATATGATATCCCTTCAGTAAAAACTCAACAGGATCCACAAGAGGCGCGTTTCGTATAACTTTTATACGGGTTCCAGGGATAAATCCCATATCCAGAAGCCGCTGCCCCATAATACCCTCTGAAGTGATATCCACAATCTCGCATTCCTGATCACGCTTGACTTCGTCTAATGTCATTTTTTATTCCCTCCAAAAAAACAAAAAGGCGCAACTCAATTGTTTGTTCAATCGTAAGTTACGCCTTCACTTCCTTCGCGCCTATGATCGACCGAAGGCCGTAAGTCATCCCTATAAATATTTATCTAATTTAATTAGATAGCCCTAATAAGCTACCTGAAAACTATTGTCAAGTTTTTTTTAAGATTTTTATATTTTATAATATCCTGATACTGGATAAAGATATTTTGGTGATAGATATCAATAGTATGTATTGCTCGCCTTTCTTCCGCCGAGATAAACGATTTGCCATTTATGAGCAAGCCTGCCGAGATTGACACCCGCTTCCTTTGTTTCTTTTTTTATACCTCCAATAAGAAAAATAGTGTCTCTGTGGTTTGTGTCCTAAGATTGACAAAGTAATTTCAGTGAATTACACTTTTACGAATTTAAATCAAATAAATAGTGAGGTTTCAAATGGATTTAAAGCTTCTTATGACGGTTTTTGGAACAGTCTTTCTTGCCGAGCTTGCGGATAAGACGCAATTAGCCACCCTGCTTTTTGCCTCGAATGCCCAACACGAAAAAATTACGGTTTTCTTAGGTTCCTCATTCGCGCTAATCTTAGCCTCCGCAATCGCGGTCACAATAGGATCTGCCTTATCCCACTGGATACCCCCGAAATATATGTCCTATATTGCAGGGATATTGTTTATTGGGATTGGCATCTGGATACTCGTAAAGGCCTGACGTTTAGGCATGGCAGGATTTACCAAGAAATTCTGGTTAATATCATCCCGCCATATATTCCCATTAAAATATCATTTCTGGATCATAGGCATGTTGCCAAATCTCCTGGCAATAATCTTTACTACGGCCATTTTTGTTACCGGATCATAATCCGAAATGTTCAGACTGTAGTTTGCCTTAAAATCACACTCTATCTTCCTCTTTTCATCTTCTTTAAATGTCACCTCTGTCAGGCCTTGAAGTATCATTAACAAATAAATAATGCTCCCTCGTCATTGCTGACGCCTCATCCCCTTCCACAGGCCTCGCCCAATGAGTGCAACAATACCGAGTACGATCAATATTGCTACAACCGATACCCCTGAGGTGGGAAGTTCCGTGGCTGTCTCATCTTTTTTCTCTTTCATCTCATAACCTTTTACATCCTCCAGTTTTTTGGAACCGGCCTCTTCTTTGACTTGGCCAGGTGCCGTGCCCGCAGCGGACTCTTTTTCTTTTTCCTCCGCATCTTTGACCCAGTCAGGTGTCTTGACATCAAGGCCGGTAGATAATTTGACCTGATTTTGAAATTTTAGCATTGTTGAAGGAGAGACAAGACCCGGTATAGAGAGAATATTGGCAGCAAACTGATTTAAGGCAATGTTGTTGCACGTATGTTCACAGCAGGCCATACCCTGGGTGACCACAGAGGCAACATAATCGACGGCAATCTTTTGGAGCAATTTTTCATCAAGCTTCTGATACCCTTTTCTTTCCACTTCCATAATCCTGGCAGTAATGGACTGGAGGGCATGGGGACTGTGTTTTTCGAAGAACTCTTTCAGCTTCATCCCGTATTTGTCCTCCACATACACTTGGTATGCCTGCTCCCACATCTCTTTTGATACCTCTTTTGGAGTAGTTACCTGCCAGCCCCAGAGATATTCGACAAATTTTGCCATCTCCCTTGCGCCTGAATAGCCGTGTTCTTTCATTCCTGTAATCCATTTAGGATTAAAGTAGCGGGCCCTGGTCTCAAGCCCCATAAATTTGGCAAAGTTTACCATTTTAGGAGAAGACGGGTCTTTGGCATCGGATACATACAACTCAGGGCTTTTCCCTGAAACATTCCTCACTGCCATGGCCAGTCCACCCATGTATTGATAGAAATCATCATTATCAAGGACTCCAAAGAGATTGGTGGACCGGCTGTGGACTACCATATCTGTTCCCTTTAATGCCTGTTTGAAGGCATCCTTGGACTTTTTCCCCCACACATTTCTGCTATAAGCATAATTCATGCGGTTAATGTAAAGATCTGACAGTTTGTCATCCTTTTCCCATGTGCCGCTGGCCGGTATGGCCTCATTAAGACCCGTACCATATCCCTGATTGGGAGCGCCAAAGATACGAAAGCGGGCAAATTCTGCGGCCTCTTTTTCTGAATACCCCTTTTCTTTGAATACCTGTTCCGCGTCTAAGGTATGCAGACGAACAAAATTTTCGTATTTTTCTTTCTCGGCCCTGATAACAAGCTGAACGGCATCATCGATCAAGCCAATCTGGATAGGAAATACATCCCTGTACAACCCGGAGGCAGAGACCAGGATATCGATTCGGGGCCTCTTCAATTCCGATTCCGGTATCAATTCTACCCCTTTTATACGCCCCCTTCCATCCCACACCGGTCTTGCCCCCATAAGGTAAAGGGCCTTTGATTCCATGACCCCATGATGTCTCAGGGTTTCTGTAGCCCAGAGGACCAGGGCGGTTTTGTGCGGATATCTTCCGTTTTTTTTCAGATAACCTTCAATCAGATCATCTGCTAATTTTTTGCCTACCTTCCAGGCAGCTTTTGTCGGAATCTTTTCCGGGTTAAAGCCATAAAAGTTTCTACCTGTGGGCAGGGCATCCGGCGCGCGGATAGGGTCGTTCCCAGGCCCTGGAAGGATATATCCCGTGTTAAGGCCATTAAGAATGCTCTTAATCTCTTGGTTGCATTGGCCGAGTTTTTCGGCATAGTCAATCCCCCGTTTTATGATCTCTTTTAACCATCCCTTTTCTTTTGTGGATGCACTGGTATAATTCTTGCCCAGGGCTTGCGAGAATGCCTTTTCAGGCGGCATCTTTTCAAGAATCACCTTTGTGAGCAAGACTTCACAGACAGCATCTATCTTTTCCGCCTCCTTAATATGCTTACCCGGATGTTTTTTCATCTTTTTCCAGTCCATCTTCAGGCTCCTATAAATTATCTCCTGAATGGAGGGGATGTCCGTTTCCACGCCTAACATAGCTGTTACCATGCTGATAAGACCCTCGCCTTTTAGAGATACTCCCAGGATATGGAGGCCATAAGGCATGCTCTGGCCCCTTATCTCAGCGAGATAGTCATGAAGGGCGTCCAGGAGAGC
>QMMV01000306.1 GCA_003647435.1 Deltaproteobacteria bacterium
AAACCAATTTCCTTCGCAGCAAAAAGTGCAATGGAACTTCGCCATCTTTCTCATAGACCTTCTGCAAAACCCCTTTTCAAAAAACTTGTTGTTTCCTACTCAAAGCGCGAATCTGCAAGGTACTTCGGCCACTTAGAACTTATTAAGATCTTTACACGCGCCATCAGGCGGGCGAGGATTCCATTGCGATTTTCGGAAGGTTTTCACCCAGCGCCAAAGATCTCATTTGAGTCAGCACTCCCGGTGGGCATCGAGAGCGAACAGGAGCGCTTTCTTGTAGAGGTGCCGCTTGATGTTCAGCCGGCGATGTTCATTGAGCGCCTCAACCCGCAACTCCCCAATGGTCTCACGGTTACGACATGCAAGGCAATTTTTAAGGAGAAAAGCCTGCATAGGGCCGAAAAAGTGCATTATACCATCACCCTGAAAGATGGGGCTTTTTCTGAAACGAAACTAAATCAGTTTCTGAAAGCGGCGTCGTGGCCACTGACAAAGAGGAATCCAAAGGCCCACATCAAGACAATCGATCTCAAGAAAGCTGTAACCAAACTGCAACTTCTATCTCCAACAACAGCGGAACTAACCCTTGATCTTTCCTCGGGCCAATATGTGAGACCCACGGATGCTCTTATTAAGATATTCGGTCTTTCGGAAAGAAGCCTCAGGCCTGCAAGGATAATTAAACGTCTCGGTAACAATTCAGGTTTTTGAAAACATCATTGTACGCGGGCACTCTGCTTAGAAACCCCGTTGTTGTAAAACAAAGGACATGGCACATCTTCCTCACAACTGATGCGACTACGGGGTAAACCGTCTCAAACTCGAGTGCCTGCCTGCAGGCAGGCAGGTAACTGAGCGTAAGGAAAAAACAGCGCTTAGAAGTTCAAATCAGATCCATTCGGTTACAATATCAGTTATCGTCAAGGACGAATATCCACCCTGCTGTTTTTTCTCAATGCTCAGTCATGCTCTCAGACAGTGAGCCAGTCTCCAATCGGATGGCCTATCCGCAATAATATTTTCAAAAATCCAAACTGATACCAATATTCCATGATTCCCTGATCGAGGCTGCAACAGCGCAAATAAATAGCTATAATCTCAATGGCTTGTAGAAATACGAGACATTAAATTAATACGCTCATTCCTGTGGCATCTTTACAGCCGGACTGCTCCATGATAGAAAGATCATTTCGGGCTGATTTTTTCTATGACAGGACTCGAGGACCAGGACATGGAAAACAAAATCAAAAGGGTAGCAGAAATTCTTTGCGGGTCAAACTTAAACCTGGCATTGACCGGGGCAGGGATCTCTGTGGAGTCAGGCATTCCGGACTTCAGGAGTGCAGGCGGGTTGTGGGAGCGTTATGACATCATGGAATATGCCAGCATTTCTGCGTTTCGAAATGATCCTGAAAAAGTCTGGCAGATGCTCAAAGAGATGGGGGCGGTCGTCGAACGGGCACATCCCAACCCGGCCCATAGAGGGCTCGGGCGGCTACAGCAGATGGGGCTTCTTTATGCCATTATCACGCAGAATGTCGATAATCTACACCAGGAGGGCGGCGCTACCCGTGTCATTGAATACCACGGAAATTTCAAGACGCTTTCCTGTCTGTGGTGTAAGCGTCGATACAGTCTAAAAGACGTCGAGGGGCAGATGCCGCCCAGGTGCATTTGCGGCCACATCCTGAAGCCTGATGTTATCTTTTTTGGTGAGGCCATTCCGCCTGACGCTCTTCATGAATCCAATAAGCTTGCCTCGTCCTGCGGGGCACTTCTGGTCATTGGCACGTCTGCCCAAGTGTCCCCGGCGAATACCATTCCTGAAATAGCCAGCAGGGCTGGCGCCAAGATCATCGAGATCAACCTGCAACCGACTATCCTTACTTCGTCGGTCACGGATATTTTTCTCCAGGGTAAAGCAGGTGAGCTTGTTCCCGGGATTGTCGATGAGGTCGAAAAACTAAGACCGTAGGTTTTTCAAGAGTCCTGCCCTAACGTTTTTTGCGGATACGCCGTCTTCTAATTACTCTCTTTCGGGGCTTTTGGGAAGCCTCAGGCAAGGGTGAGGTCGCCGGAGAACTTGTAATAGTGTTGTCCGGCCAGGGCTCGGCTGTTCCCCCGGGAAGTCTTTGCCGATGGCGGCAAGTTGCCCTTGGGCACTTCAAGAAAACCTTCCCGTTCCTGTCCGTTGTTTCCACCAGGAATCGATTGTTGCACACAGGACAAACGATGTGATACGGTTTGCCCCAGCTTATGAAAAGGCAGTCTTTGTTGGAGCACACATAGTAAAACTTTCCCTTCACGGTTTGCTTCTTCTGAATGCGGCCGGTGTTGCAAACAGGGCAGGCCGTTGCCAGGTCCTGTTGAAAAGCCTGAATGCGGTTTTCGATGCTCTCATCCCTGATAACAGTATCGTATTCATTTGACGCATTATCCGTTTTACCTTTTTCATGAGGGGAGGGAGAATCTGCTTCTTCCTCGTTGACTTCTGCGGGAAGTTGGTCCAGATGCATCTCTGTTGAAGGGCCCTCGCCTTTTTCTTGCTCTTCCAAAGAAGGTAATGCTGATTTTCCCTCTAACTGCATTGGTTCTGAGTTTACACCCGCGTCGGAAGGTTCCCGGGGCGAAACAAACTCCTCGGAATCGGGTTCAGTGGGAGGCTGAACATCCTTTTCTTTCAATACGGCGGTGGGTTCGCAAACACTTTTGCATTCGATGGCAGGTGACTGATCTGCCCCACTTATCTTGCTGTCTGTTCCCGGGAGTTCGTATTCGGGTGTTCCAGGTTTTTGCGGTTGAGTCTCTTGGGTGAGTAAATCAGGAGGCCCTGTGCGGCTATCTCCTTTTGGAAAGATTTCTGTAACTTCAAAGCGGTTTCTCTCTTCCCCTCCTATGACCACCTTCGATTCCGGCGCAGGCCGAGGGGGTTGCTCCGGGTTTTTCTTGGTTTGCCGCTTGCGGAAGATTTCTGCCAGCGCAAGCTTTTTTGTATCTGCGGGATCTCTTCTCTGGTGTGTCTCTCTCCTTTGGAAGGCATCCCTCTGGTGTACTCTACTTCCGCGCGCTTTTTTTGGAACTGCAACTCCGTGAATATGCAATGTTTGATCAAATTGGCCGATTGCAGATTCCAGGTCTTTTCGACCGGATAGCACCTCATCTATGGTTTGACCGAAGTAGGCAACAAAGGTTATCCCTGGCATTTTCGGAAAGAGCTGATTGAGGAGCTTGACCATATTCAAGGTGGTTTCGCTGGCAGAGAGCCGGCCGTCGGATGCAATTTGAATATATCCGTTTGTGATCATCTCGCGGAGCGCTCTTTTGACCTCTTCAGGGAAGTTGAGGCCCAGGCTGCGTAAATCGCGAAAGAGGGTTTCTTTTATGTATCGTTCAGGCGAGCGTGATCCCAGACTTCCAATCTCGCCTTCGCGCTCTGCCAGCAGAACCATACACGAT